>NZ_ASSI01000283.1:0-8948 GCF_000466765.1 Burkholderia sp. AU4i
TTGGCTCTTGGCTCTTGGCTCTTGGCTCTTGGCTCTTGGCTCTTGGCTCTTGGCACCATAAATTTGCCAATCCCTGGCGCTTCTCATGGTACCTCGCCGCGACTACGATCGTCTGCATGCCGGCATGTCGCCGGCCGCCAACCGAAGCGAGATCGACCTTGTCCACGCTCACCAACGCTTTCCAGCAATCCATCGGCCACCCCGTCCCCGACTGGTCCGCGCGCCCGCGCCCGGAGCGCATCGTGCTCGAAGGCCGCTACTGCCGGCTCGAACCGCTCGACGCCGAGCGCCACGCGGCCGACCTGTACGCCGCCTACGCCCAGGCGCCGGACGGCAGCGACTGGACCTATCTCGCACACGGCCCGTACACCGACGAGTCGAGCTACCGCGACTACGCGCGCGGCGCGCAGGCGAGCGCGGATCCGCTGCACTACACGGTGATCGACCGTGCCACGGGCCGCGCGGTCGGCACCCTCGCGCTGATGCGCATCGATCCGGCCAACGGCGTGATCGAGGTCGGCTCCGTCACGTTCTCGCCGCTGCTCAAGCGCACGCCCGTCTCGACCGAAGCGCAGTTCCTGCTGATGAAATACGCGTTCGACACACTCGGCTACCGGCGCTACGAATGGAAATGCGACGACCTGAACGTGCCGTCGCGCAAGGCCGCCGCACGGCTCGGCTTCCGCTACGAAGGCACGTTCCGGCAGGCGATCATCTACCGCGGCCGCAATCGCGACACCGCGTGGTTCTCGATCATCGACGGCGAATGGCCGGATGTCCGCGCCGCGTTCGACGCGTGGCTCGCACCGGAAAACTTCGACGCGCAGGGCAAGCAGCGCCAGTCGCTCACCGCGATCCGCCACGCGCAGGCGCGCGCGCGCGATGCGGCCGGCCGCGCGCACGACGCGACGCGCGTCACGGTGCGCCCACTCGTCGCCGCCGACGAAGCCGCGTGGCGCCCGCTGTGGCAGGGTTATCAGAAGTTTTACGACACCGCGCTGAGCGACGCGGTGTTCGCGACGACGTGGGCCCGCCTGATGGATCCTGCCGAGCCGATGTTCGTGCTCGGCGCATTCGACGCATCGGGGGCGCTGGTCGGGATCGTGCATTCGATCTACCACCGCTCGTGCTGGACCGAAGGGCCGTACTGCTACCTGCAGGACCTGTACACCGCGCCCGACGCACGCGGGCAAGGCGCAGGCGGTGCGCTGATCGAGGCCGTGTACGACCATGCCCGCGAAGCCGGCGCGAGCCGCGTGTACTGGCTCACGCACGAAACCAACACGACCGCGCGCGCGCTGTACGACAAGCTCGCGAACAACGCCGGGTTCATCCAGTACCGGCACGACGTGAAGAAATGACGGGATGCCGCGGCCGGCCTGCGTTCAGCCGCGAACGTCGGCCGGCGCGTATGCGTCGTCGTCACCCTCCGCCCTGGCGCCACGCACCACGCCGGTTGCACCGGGCACCGACGCCGGGCAGATCATCTCGTCGCCATTGGCCGGCACGGGCCGTCGCACCGGCCGGAACACCGGCTCGCCCGGCTCGATCGACTGCCCCGAGATCGCGCAACGGCCCGGCTGCAACGCGACGCGCAAGCGCCAGCGCTGTTCGCCGTAATGGCAACGGCCGCTCTCGACCCAGCGAACCAGCAACGCGTCGTCGCCGGCCTCCAGCACCGTGACGAACAGTTGCGGGCGCAACGGCGAGACGGCCGCCGCGGCATGCTCGGGAGCAGGCGCTCCGCCGGGCGTCACGAGCGGATGCGCGGCGCCGCCGCGCGGCGGCATCGCATCGTGTTCGATCCGTGCCGGCGCATCGCACGGCACATCTTCTTCGCAAATCAGGCTTTCCATGGTGTTGAGCATGCTTGACGGATTTCCGTGCAGGTTGAACGGCGCCGCGCTCAGCGCCGGCCCATCGGTTCGCGCAGCAGCGACAGGCCGATCGCCGCGCCGGTGACGGCGGCCGCGAGCATCAGTCCGATGCCGCCCGACCAGCCGAATGCACCGACGATCGCGCCGATCGACAGCGGCCCGATCACCTGCCCGAGATAGTTGCCCTGCACGACCCAGCCGATGCTCAGCGGCGCCAGCGACGGCGTCGGCGCGGAGCCCGGTGCGCACGCGAGGATCGTCGCCGGCAGCATCCCCGCGATCGCCGAGAACGCGAAACCCAGTGCGACCGCGAGCGGTGCCGGTGTGGCCGCGCTGAAGAGTCCCGCGCCCGCCGCGCCGATCGCGACCGACGTCGCAGCCATGACGATCCCCGGCCGTGCGCCGCGCGACAGCAACCAGCCGGCCGTCAGGTTGCCGATCACGCACGCGGCGACGATCGCCGCGCTGATCAGCCCCGCCGCGCCGACCGCGACGCCGAGGCGCTGCATCAGGAAAACCGGCAGGAACGTCATCGCCGCGAAGAACTGCACGTTGTAGGTGGCGAAACCCAGCGCGAGCAGCGTAGTCGACCGCGACGCGAGCACGTCACGCAGCGCGGGCCCGATGCGCGGCGCCGCGGCCTGCCGGGCCGGCGTTTCGGCGGACGTCGTGACGGGCACCGCGGCCGCCGCGGCGAGCGTCAGCGCCGAAGCCGCGAGCCAGCCGTTGCGCCAGCCGCCGAGCAGCGGCCCGACCAGCATCGACAGCGCCATGCCGGCCGGCATGAACGTGCTCCACAGCCCGAACGCGAGATTGCGCCGCTCGGGCGGCGTCACGCGATTCAGCACGGCCGGCGCGGCGACCACCACGATCACGAAACCGAGCCCCTCGGCGAAGCGCGTGGCGAGCAGCAGCGCGAAACTGCCGGCCGACGCACCGGCGACACTCGACAGGCCGAGGATCACCAGGCCCGCGATCAGCATCCGCCGGTCGCCCCAGCGCCGTACCAGCAGCCCGGCCGCGATGCCGCCGAACACGCCGACGAACGGAAACACCGACATGATCCCGCTCAGCGAAGCGAGCGAGCCGCCGAACTCGTGCTGCAGCGACGGCAACGCGATCGTCGCCTTGCCGACGTGCAACGCGGACACGATGCTCGCCAGCACGACGTTCGCGACGGCGGCCCGGTAGCTGCGCGGCGGCAGCGTCGTGGCCTCGGCCGCGACAGGCGATTCGGTCATCTCCACCTCCGTTGGAGCGGCCGCGTGCAACGGGGTGCGTCACGCGTCCGCGATCGGACTGGCGCACATGATACAAATTGAAGTTAACTTCAAGTAAAGGGGTATCGCGCGCAACGATGCGTTTCGCCGATCGCGGCAATGGGCCCGGGCGGCGGCGAGCGGCCGCCTGATTTAAGCTGTCGGCTTCGCCCCGACCGCGTTGCGCCCGCATGCCGACCGCCTCTCCCGCTCCCGCCGCCCCGCTTCCGCTCGACGCAGCCTGGTCGACCTTCCCCCGCCGCAAGGCCGCCGTGCGCATCTTCGTCGCCGGCTACTGCGCCGCACGCGACCGGCGCGATGCGCCGCTGCACGACAGCCCGGACGGCCAGGTCGTGCGGTTCGACGCCGGCATGGGGCGGCCTTTCGAGCACTTCGTGATCGAGGGCGCGCCCGCGTATGGCGACGGCCCGTTCACCGTCGGCGCATGGATCACGCGCTTCGGCGCCGCGCCGCTGCCGCCCGCGCTGGAAGGCAGGACACGCCGGTTGTCGGACGAGCATTTCATGGCCGCCGATATCGACACGCTGTCCGGCGACGATGCACTCGCGCAGGCGCTCGGTTGCCACACGCCGCGCGACGTCGAAACGTTCAATGCGGACGCCCCGTTCCCGCCATTCCAGCCGAATCCGGCCGCGTTCCTGTTCGCGCACCGCCTGGACGGGCAGATCGCCGCCACCGCGCGCTACGGTTTTGCGTCGGCGCACGATATCGTCGTCGACCGCGTCGCGACGGCAGATGCGTACCGCCGCCGGGGTCTCGCGATGCAGGTGCTCGCCGCGATCGTCGCGCACGCACGGCAACGCGGCGCGCGGCGCGTGTGGCTCGTGTCGACCGAGGCCGGCCTGCCGCTGTACCGCGCCGCCGGATTCACGCGGCTCGCACCGGTCGCGGTCGACGAAATCGTCGCCTGACCGCGCGTCGAACGGCGCCGTCCATCGCCGCGCGTCTCGCGACTCGTCTCATTGCACTGAGACGAACGTCCCAGCGTCTCACCGGCGTGCCGTGCAGCGATTGCAGCAAAATTCGTGCATTTCCCCCGTCAAATCGTTTCCTGTCAACCGAACAGGCGAATGGTGCATCGCATCACGCACGTTCCGTTGAATCGCCACCCGGCGTACCCGCTCGAGCTGGCCCCGTTCCTGCATACCGGTCGATCGCGCAATCGCGCAACGGGCGCACCGGCAGCCATGCCGCGTGCCCGACGACAACCTGACGGAGACAGCAACGTGAGTACACCGGCATCGACCACCGCCCCCAGCATGAAAGCCGCCGTCTGGCACGGCCGCCACGACATCCGCGTCGAACAGGTTCCCGTTCCGGCGCGCCCGCCGGCCGGCTGGGTCACGATTCGCGTGCACTGGTGCGGGATCTGCGGCTCCGACCTGCACGAATACGTCGCCGGCCCCGTCTTCATCCCGGTCGACGCGCCGCATCCGCTGACGGGCCTGAAGGGCCAGTGCATCCTCGGCCACGAGTTCAGCGGCGAGATTGCCGAGCTCGGCGCGGGCGTGACGGGCTTCGCGGTCGGCGACCGCGTGACGGCCGACGCATGCCAGCATTGCGGCACCTGCTGGTATTGCCGGCACGGGCTGTACAACATCTGCGAGAACCTCGCGTTCACCGGGCTGATGAACAACGGCGCGTTCGCCGAATACGTGAACGTGCCGGCCGAGTTGCTGTACAAGCTGCCCGACGGTTTCCCGACCGAGGCCGGCGCGCTGATCGAGCCGCTCGCGGTCGGGCTGCATGCGGTCAAGAAGGCCGGCAACATCGTCGGGCAGACCGTCGTCGTGGTCGGCGCGGGCACGATCGGCCTGTGCACGATCATGTGCGCGAAGGCCGCGGGCGCCGGGCGCGTGATCGCGCTGGAGATGTCGGCCGCGCGCAAGCAGAAGGCGCTCGAGGTCGGCGCGAGCGTCGTCATCGATCCGAAGACGTCCGACGCGATCGCCGAAGTCAAGGCGCTGACCGACGGCTACGGCGCCGACGTGTCGTTCGAGTGCATCGGGCACACGGCCACGGCGAAGCTCGCGATCGACGTGATCCGCAAGGCCGGCAAGTCGGTGATGGTCGGCATCTTCGAGGAGCCGGCACCGTTCAACTTCTTCGACATCGTGTCGACCGAAAAGGAAGTGATCGGCTCGCTCGCGTACAACGGCGAGTTCGCGGACGTGATCCGCTTCATCGCGGACGGCCGCATCGACGTACAGCCGCTCATCACCGGGCGCATCGCGCTCGGCGACATCGTCTCGCACGGCTTCGAGGAACTGGTCAATCACAAGGACCGTAACGTGAAGATCATCGTTCGGCCCGCCGTCGCCTGACCGCTCGCGCGGCCGCGGCACCGATTCGCGCCGCGGCACGCCTGCTGCAGCATCGTCCTGAAGCGTCGCCCGTACACGGGCGGCGCACCTGCCTTCCGTTCCCGTCCAGCTCCCTCCTTGCCGCCGTCGTCCTAAGCGGACCTGATGCCGCACCTCACGACAGACGCGCGGATCAAAAATATTCGTCATCCAAACCATCTGCCGTAACGCGCCAAGGGTTCGATACGCGATCAGGGTTTCTCCGGATCAAGCGCGATTCGCCCAATGTCGACAGGGCATTGACGCAAGGCGATCCTGTGCAACGCGAGATCCGGCCTCCCGGCCGGGATCGTGGCCGCCCCGTGAAGGCGGCCGCGCCCCCACAAAACCTTACGGCGTCACGGCGCCGACAGGCCGAGAATACGGGCCCACCCGGGATAGCTTGCAAACATGGTGTGTCATGAATCGTTCATTCTCGTTTAGCCGGGAACACGCATATAACATTCGATCGCTGACGATCCTGCAGAAGACGCATATCGGCTTCGCGCTCGTCACCACGCTGCTAGCCTTGCTCTGCGGCACGATCATCTGGGGGAGTTTCCGGCAATACCGGCAGGAAAACGCCGACCTGCAAAGCTTCGAATTCGTCCGCGGCGCGATGAGCGCCGCCAACGTGATCTCGGCCGAACGCGGCCCGACGAACGACCTGCTGGTACGCCTGCAGGACGACGGCGCTGCCGAGATCCGCAACCTGCTCGCCGCGCGCGCGCGTTCCGACAACGCGCTCGAACGTTTTCGCGCCGGCATCGCGCAGGCGGCCGTGCTCGACGACCGCGAACGCGGCAACCTGCTGCATGCACTCGACTCCGTCCGGATGATGCTTGCCGATGCGCGTGCCGAAGTCGACGCGCTCGACGCGCGGCCGCTCGCGTCACGCACCGTTCACGACATCCAGCACGCGCAGGCGCGCCTGTTCCGGATCGTCGACACGCTGTCGCTGCTGATCGACGGCGCGATGAGCGACACGGCGATGCGCGACCCGCGCACGTCCGGTGCGATCCTGCTCGCGCGGCTCCTCGGCGATCTCCGGGAATACGCGGGGCGCACGGGTTCGCTGCTGATCGCGCCGATGTTCGCGCGGCAGGCGCTCGATCGCGCGCAGTTCGCGGACATCATGCGGATGCGCGGACGCATCGAGCAGTTGCGCGCGCTGATCGACGGTGCGATCGGCACGCAGCTCGACGACCCCGACGTCGCACGCGAATATGCACAGCTCAACGCGGCCTTCGACGCGCACATCCTGCCGCTCGTCGACGCGACCGTCGCCGGCGGCCGGGACGGCGCGTATGCCATGAGCGCCGCCGATTTTTCCCGCGCGATCGTGCCGCATTTCCGGCCGAGCGAGCTGCTGCGCGACCGCGTGATCGACCTTGCCCGGCATCGCGCGATCGGCGACCGGAACGCCGCGCGGATCAGGGTCGGGGTGTCGGCGTTCGCCACGACGCTGTGCATCGCGATCCTGGCCTCGCTAGCGCGCGGCATGCAGCGGCTGCTGTCGAAGCCGCTCGATGTGCTCGGCCGCCGGATCGTCGCGCTCAGCGAAGGCGATACGTCGCACGTCGCGCTGCCGCGCGGCGTCGGGCCCGAGATCGCGCGGATCCACGCGTCGCTGGAAACGTTGCGCAACGCGACCGTCCGCCGCGACATGCTCGAGCGCCAGCGCAACGACATGCTGACGCTGTTTTCGCACGACATGCGCGCCCCGCTGACATCGCTGATCATCCTGATCGACACGCAGGCGCAGCGGGCGGCCGACGCGCAGATGAAGCAGCAGTTCGCGAGAATCGCCGGGCTGGCGCGGCACACGCTGGCGATGGCCGACGGCTTCGCGCAGCTGTCGCGTGCGGAGGCGAGCGAATACGAACGCGTGCCGGTCAACCTCGCCGACCTGATGAACGAGGCACGCGATGCGGTGTGGCCGCTCGCGCACCGGAAATCCATGTCGATCGACGACGTGCCGCGGCGCGACGACACGATCGTGCGGGGCGACCCGGCGCTGCTGTCGCGCGCGCTGATCAACCTGCTGGACAACGCCATCAAGTACAGCGCGCCGCTGACGAGCGTCGAATGCAAGGTCGAGCCGGGTGCCGACGGCAAGACCGTGCGCTGCACGATCCGCGACAGCGGGTGCGGAATCAGCAGCGGGGACCAGACGCGGCTGTTCGAGCGCTACCGGCGCTTTCGCACCGCCGGCCAGCCGGAAACCAGCGGCGTCGGGCTCGGCATGGCGTTCGTCAAGGCCGTCGTCGAACGGCACGGAGGCCACATCCACGTGCACAGCGTCGTGCTGCAGGGCACCACCATCACGATCACGCTGCCGGGCGCGGCGGCGCCATGACGACGGTGCCGCCGCGGCCGGCGGAAAGCGGCCGAAGCCGTGCCGCAGCCCCGCGCGATTCTTCGATATACTGGACCGAACCCTTTTCGGGGCAACCGGTGGCCACCACACCCATTGCGCGTTCGCCCCAACCTGCGTGGAATTGCTCACCGTGAAACCGCGAGCCGGACTGATTCTCGAACTCTTCGTCAACCTGGTGCTGCCCTGGGTTGCCTACCGGGCCGCGCAGCCGTATTTCGGCGAAACCGGCGCGCTGTACGCGTCGGCGGTCCCGCCGGTCATCTGGTCGATCGTCGAATTCATCCGCTCGCGCCGCGTCGATGCGGTAGCGGCCATCGTGCTGCTCGGCATCGCGCTGTCGATCATCGGGATGGCGTTCGGCGGCAGCGCGCGCACGCTGCTGATGCGCGAATCGCTCGCGTCGGGCACGATCGGCGTCGTGTTCCTGCTGTCGCTGTTCCGCGAACGCCCGCTGATCTTCTATCTCGCCCGCGCCACCATCGCCCGCGAAATGGATGGCGGTGCCGCGCATTTCGAAGCGGTCTGGAACGCGCAGCCGGGGCTGCGGCAGATGCTCCGGCGCATGACCTTCGTCTGGGGCGGGTTCATGACGCTGGAAATGCTGCTGCGCTGCTGGATGGTCATGACCTGGCCGGTCGAACGCGTGCTGGTCGTGTCGCCGATCATCGGCTATACCGTGTTCGGCTGTCTGCTGACGTGGACGTTCTGGTACCGGCGGCGGATGCGCGTGCGCAACAGCGTCCACATCCCGGGCCGCGACGGCGTCACCGAAACCGCCGGCCGCTGACGGCTCCCGGCCGGCACGACCGGAAGGCTGCTGTATGATGCGCGGCGTCTCGTCCGACGAATGCCGCTCCTGTCATGTCCCTCTCGCTCCTTCCATCCGCCACGATCTGGCTCGCCCTGTTCGCGGCCGCCGCGTTTGCGTGGTATCGCCCGCAGCACGGGCTGAGCGTCGGCCTTGCCGCGCTCGGTTATGCGTGCGCGCTGGCGTTCGGCAAGCTCGCGCCGCTCGCGCTGGCGCCGCTCGCGTTGCTGGCCGCGGCCGCCTGGGGCGTGATGCCCGGGC
>NZ_ASSI01000284.1:0-4874 GCF_000466765.1 Burkholderia sp. AU4i
CGGTCGCCGGCCGATACGATCAGCACGTCGCCGTCGGCCGGCGCGTCGGGCACCGCGACGCAAAGCCGCCACGGCGCGGCGGCGCCCGGCCAGTCGCCCAGCCGGGCGCGAATCCGTTCGGCCGCTTCGGCCAGTTCGTCGGCCGGCGGCCAGAATGCATCGGCGAAACGCACGCTCATGCGCCGCCCCCGTCCTGGTGCCAGAACGGCATCCCGACGACCGGCGTGCTGGCGTGCGCGGTCTCGCGCGCGTCCATCGGCCCGGCGAGATACGCGGCACGGCCGGCCTCGACGCCCTGCGCGAACGCACGCGCCATGATCTCCGGGTGCGTGGCCTGCGACACGGCGGTGTTCAGCAACACGCCGTCGAAGCCCCATTCCATCACCTGGCACGCGTGCGACGGCACGCCGAGCCCGGCGTCGACGATCAGCGGCACGTCCGGCAGGCGCTCGCGCAGCACGCGCAGCCCGTACGGGTTCACGACGCCCTTGCCGGTGCCGATCGGCGCGCCCCACGGCATCAGCGCCTCGCAGCCGGCGTCGAGCAGGCGCCGGCCGATCACGAGATCCTCGGTGCAGTACGGCAGCACCTTGAAACCGTCCTTGACCAGTTGCGCGGCCGCCTCGATCAGGCCGACCGGGTCGGGCTGCAGCGTGTAGTCGTCGCCGATCAGCTCGAGCTTGATCCAGTCGGTGCCGAACACCTCGCGCGCCATGTGCGCGGTCGTCACGGCTTCGGCGACGGTCTGGCAGCCGGCCGTGTTCGGCAAGAGCGGCACCGCGTGGCGCTTGAGCAGGTCGAAGAAGCCGGCTTCGGCCGTGCCGCCCGTCATCTGGCGGCGCAGCGCGACCGTCACCATCCCGGGGCGCGACGCGGCGATCGAATCGGACAGCGACTGCAGCGACGGATAGCGCGACGTGCCGATCAGCACGCGGCTTGCGAAGGTTTCGCCGTACAGCGTCAGCGCGTCGGCGGAGGTGAGGGACGTCATGTCGTTTTCCTGAAAGAGCGGGGACGAACCGGCGGCGCTCAGCCGCCCGCGACCGGGTGCACGACGTCGAGCTTGTCGCCCGCCGCGAGTGCGCGCGCCGCGTGCTGCGTGCGCGCGACGAAGTTGCCGTTCAGCGCGACCGCGTACGGCGGACGCGCGCCGTACGCGGCGAGCGCGTCGGCCACCGTTGCGCCGTCGGGCAACGTCAGGTTCTGTTGGTTGATCTGGATGTCCATGAGGCTTCGTCGAATTCGGTCGGCGGTGCGCGTCAGGCCGGCTGGCGCGCGTCGTTGCGGTGATGAAGGAGCGTCGGCCAGCGCTCGGCGTCGCGCCACGCGGCGAACGCGTCGGGATCGCCGAACGCGCCGCCGAGAGCGGCTTCGGCAAGGGCGACGGCCGCGTGCGCGACTTCCGGCGCGATCATGAAGCCGTGCCGGTACAGGCCGTTGACGGCGAGCGTCGACGCACCATCCCAGATCACCGCCGGGCGATGATCGGGCAGCGTCGGCCGGCACTGCGCATTGAGTTCCAGGATGCGCGCCTCGCCGAACGCCGGATGCACGGAGAATGCCGCGCTCAGCAGTTCGAGCGCGGAGCGCACGCTGACGGGCGACATGTCCTCGCCCTCCACCTCGGTCGCGCCGATCACGTAGAGATCGTCCTGCTTCGGTGCGATGTAGAGCGGGTAGCGCGGATGCAGCAGCCGCACGGGCCGGGTGAGCCCGATGCCGGGCGCGTGCACGCGCGCGACTTCGCCGCGGATGCCGCGCAACGCGGGCAGCGCGGGTTTCGCGCCGAGCCCGCGACAATCGATCGTGAAATGCGCGGCGGGCAGGTTCGCATCGTCGATCGTGACGTGCCAGTGCAGGTCGACGCCGCGCTCGGCGAGGCCGGCCGCGAGCGCGCGCAGCGCCTGGCGATTGTCGAGCTGGCCTTCGTTCGGCAGCAGCAGGCCGCGCGCGAAGCGGCCCGCGAGCACCGGCTCGGCCGCGTCGACCTGCGCGCCGGCGAGAGTCACGAAACCGCTGTCGAACAGGCCGGCCGGCGCGTTCGCGCGCACGCGCCGCTCGAACAGCGGCGCCTCCGCGCGGTCCGCGTGATGCCAGACGACGAGCGTGCCGTGATGCTGGAAGAAGACGGGTTCGGGCAGTTCCGCGAGCCACTGCGGCCAGCGCGCGAGCGACGCGGCGCCGAGCTCGGTGATCAGCAGCTCCGCGCTCGCCGCTTCCGCGAGCGGTGCGAGCATGGCGGCCGCGATCCACGCGGCCGACTGCTCGCCGTCCGGGCCGCCGCGCTCGTAAAGCGCGACGCGATGGCCGTCGCCTGCGAGCCGCCATGCGATCAGGCGGCCGACGAGGCCGCCGCCGAGCACCGCGAAATCGGGGTGGGTGTCCCGGACGTTCATCGCGCCCCCTCCGCGCGGGCGCGCCCGACGAACGTCGACGCGCACGCGCCGCCGCATGCGAACGCACGCGACATCGGGCCGGGAACCATGCAAAAGACTGAAGATTGTGCGGTCATCATTCCTTCCGTAACGCGCAATGCGCGTACCCAAAAGGACGAAACCGGCAGCAAAGGCCGGCCGGGCGGGACTCGGGCGCTGACCATGTGGGATGGCAGCCAGCGCGACCCGGCGGGATCAGAAACTTCCCTCGCCGGTATTACCCGGATCGGGTGCGAAGGGTCTTTCTCAGCCTCATTGCGCTGCCCGGAACATCCGCCGGCCGCGCTACAAAGCACCCCTGTTTCGTCGTCGGCCATTAGACCATAAAAGCGGAAAGCGCCGCAAACTGTCCCCCTTGCGGCAAATTCGCCGTCGTGCCGCGCCGCTCTGGCACAATGCCCGCAGGCCGGCCGCACGAGCGGCCGGTTGCCGCGTCACCGCCGGCCTTAAGTGCCGTTTAAGACACGCGGGCGACCATCCGGACGCCCGCCGTCAGTCGGCGCCGCGTCCCGGCATGCCGTATCGCGGCGCGCGCCCGGCTTCGCCCGGCCCGCGCGCCGGCTACTCATCAGGAAGCACATGACCCAATCGATCGATCCCGTCCGCTCCGCCTCCGACGCGCCGCAGGACGAGCGCCCGGTATCCGCATGGAGCCTCATCAAGCCCTACTGGGTATCGTCCGAATGGAAAATCGCATGGGGCCTGCTGGTCGCGATCATCGCGATCAACCTCTGCGTGGTCTGGATCAACGTCCGGCTCAACAAGTGGAACGCGGAGTTCTACAACGCGCTGCAGTCGAAGGACGTCCACGACTTCCCGAACCTGCTGATGCAGTTCTCCGCGCTCGCGTTCGCGTTCATCATCCTCGCCGTGTACGGCCGCTACCTGCGGCAGATGCTCGGCTTCCGCTGGCGCCAGTGGCTCACCGACCGTTTTCTCGGCCAGTGGCTCGGCGATCGCGCGTTCTACCGGATCGAACGTGACCGTCTCGCCGACAACCCCGACCAGCGGATCACCGACGACCTTCAGTCGTTCTCGACGACCACGCTCGCGCTGTCGCTCGACCTGCTGTCGACGGTCGTCACGCTCGTGTCGTTCATCACGATCCTGTGGTCGCTCGCCGGCGCGCTGACGCTCTCGCTCGGCGCGACGCCGATCACGATCCCCGGCTACATGGTGTGGGCGGCGGCGCTGTACGCGGTGGTCGGCTCGCTGATCATCCAGAAGGTCGGCCACCCGCTCGTGTCGATCAACTACCAGCAGCAGCGCGTCGAGGCCGACTTCCGCTTCGGGCTGATCCGCGTGCGCGAGAACGCCGAGCAGATCGCGTTCTACGACGGCGAGAAGACCGAGACCGGCAACGCGCAAAACCTCTTCATGCGCATCCGCGACAACTGGTGGCGCGTGATGAAGTACACGAAGCGGCTCACTTTCGTGCTGAGCTTCTACGGGCAGATCGCGATCATCTTCCCGCTCGTCGTCGCCGCGCCGCGCTATTTCGCGGGCGCGTTCTCGTTCGGCGTGCTGATGCAGATCTCGTCCGCGTTCGGCACCGTCAGCGATTCGTTCTCGTGGTTCATCAACAGTTACTCGACCCTCGTCGAGTGGCGCGCCACCGTCAACCGTCTGCGCGAATTCAAGCGCGTGATGGGCACGTCGCACCTGAAGGAAAGCCTGTCGCCCGCGACCGAGCACGGCGGCATCAACCTGCATTACGTCGACGCCGCGAAGCTGTCGACGTCGTCGCTCAAGCTCGCGCTCCCGAACGGCAACGCGCTCGCGAACATCGGCAGCGTCACGATCGAGCCCGGCTCGCGCTGGCTCGTGATCGGCAAGTCGGGTTCCGGCAAGAGCACGTTCATGCGCGCGCTCGCGGGGCTCTGGCCGTTCGGCGACGGCGCGATCGATGCGCCGGTCGGCGCACGGATGATGTTCGTGCCGCAAACGAGCTATCTGCCGATCGGCACGCTGAAGGCCGCGCTCACCTATCCGGCGACAGCCGACGCGTTCAGCGACGAAGCCTGCCGCGACGCGCTGCGCGCATGCCGCCTCGACGATTATGCCGAGCGCCTCGACGAGACCGCGCACTGGACCCGCGTGCTGTCGCCGGGCGAACAGCAGCGCCTTGCCGGCGCGCGCGTGCTGCTGCACAAGCCCGACTTCCTGTTCCTCGACGAAGCGACGAGCGCGCTCGACGCCGACAACGAGGCGCGCCTGTACCACCTGTTCGCCGAACGGCTGCCGAAGGCCGCGATCGTCAGCATCGCGCACCGCGAGTCGCTGGCCGCGTTCCACGTCGGCACGATCAACGTCGAGCGCGTGAACGACAGCGACAAGGTCGCCGCGTGAGGCCGCGCGCCGCGCACGTCGCCCGGATCGCGCTGATCACCGGCGCCGGCTCGGGGATCGGCGCGGCACTCGCGCGGCGGCTCGCGGCGC
>NZ_ASSI01000285.1:0-23438 GCF_000466765.1 Burkholderia sp. AU4i
AACTGAGCTACAGCCGCACGCAGAAGCGAAATTATAGCAGGGTTGTATAAAAAGGGAAGCCTTATTCGCGAATTGTTCTGCGCAGCCTTGCCGGGGCCCCCATCGTGTACCCTTGGAGCATCAGTCATCCACGTTGAACCTGCATCATGAACAAGGCGTTTGTCAAAGAGTCGGACGGCGACGACGACGATCTCGACCAGGCCCAGCCGGCGATTCCGGCGGGCGCGAAGAACTACATCACGCCGGCCGGCCACAAGCGGCTGAGGGACGAACTGCTGAACCTGATCGACGTCGAGCGTCCCGAGGTCGTGCGGCTCGTGTCCTGGGCCGCATCGAACGGCGACCGGTCGGAAAACGGCGATTACATCTACGGCAAGCGGCGGCTTCGCGAGATCGATCGCCGCATCCGCTTCCTGACGAAGCGGCTCGATCTTGCCGAAGTCGTCGATGCGAGCCGGCAGGAGAATGTCGACCAGGTGTTTTTCGGTGCAACGGTCGATTATGAGACGCCGGACGGCGAGGATCATACGATCACGATCGTGGGGATCGACGAGGTCGATCTGGATCGCGGCTGCGTCAGCTGGATTTCCCCGGTCGCGCGTGCGCTGATCAAGGCGAAGATCGGCGATACCGTCATGCTGATGACACCGGCCGGCCCGCAGCCGATCGACGTGCTCGACGTTCGCTACCCGCCGCGGGACAACGCCTGAGCGATACCCGGCGCAGTCCGGCAAAGAAAAAGCGCCCCGACGGGGCGCTTCGTCATCCGGCGTGCAGCGGATGTGCCGGTCGCTCAGAAGCGATGGCGCATGCCGGCCGTGACCGCGATCTGCTTGTTGGTCGATGACGCGGCGCCCAGCCCGTTGATGTTGGCGCCGAGGTCGAGGCCGTCGTTGTTGACCTTCTGGAACTCGCCCTGCAGGTAGACGTCGGTGCGCTTGGACAGCGCATAGTCGGCTTGCAGGTTGAACTGGTGCCAGGTCGGCTTGTCGCCGGCCAGGCGGCCCTGCGTGTACGTGTAGGAGCCGGCAAGCGACAGCGCCGGCGTCAGCGCGTAGCGGCCGTTGAGTTCGTAGTTGCTGAAGCGCGCGGTTCCGCCGAGGCCCGTGATGCCGCCGGACACGCCGGACTGCCCCGCGCTGATTGCTCGGATGCCGGTGAGGCGCGTCTGCGTGAACACGAAGCCGACCGTGGCCGGGCCGAACCCGTAGTTCAGGCCGGCGCCCCAAGTGCGCTGCACGCGCGAGGCGAAGGTCCAGTCGCCGGTCACCGCGCCCGGATCGGTCGCTGCCTGCGCGAGCGCGTTCACGTCGCTGTTCAACTGCAAGTAGGCCGCGGCGAAGTTGAAGCCCAGGTAGCTGTACGACACGCCGCCGCTATAGGCGCGGTTGTTCGCGAAAGACGTCGAGTTCGAGAATCCGTACAACGCACCGAACTTGAGGCCGCCGTAGTTCGCGCTCTGATATTTGACCGAGTTGTTGATCCGGAACGAGTTGTTCAGGTTGTCGTTGTCGAACGGGTGGGCGAACTGCGTGCCGCCGTACTGGGTGCCGGTCAGCGACAGCGGCCCGAGATAGTCGACGACGCTGTCGTACTGCCGGCCCAGCGTCAGCGAGCCGTAGCTGTCGTGTGCGAGGCCGACAAACGCTTGCCGGCCGAATTCGCGGCCGTTCTGCTTCAGCGCGCCGTTATTGATGCCGAAACCATTTTCCAGCGTGAAGATCGCTTTCATGCCGCCGCCGAGATCTTCGGTGCCGCGCAGGCCCCAGCGGCTGCCGTTGACCGAACCGCTCGTTTCCTGCCAGGCGCTGTGGCCGTGCTGATTGTTCGTGTAGGTGATGCCGGCGTCGATCAGGCCATAGAGCGTCACGCTGCTCTGGGCATGGGCTGCCGTAACGAATACACCCGACAACGCGGTGACGATCAGGGTTTTTTTCATGGATCTGTCTCCAAACAGGATGATGTCGATCGAACCTGCTGCGGACTGGCATGTTCTGCTTGACGCTGCGGCCGATCCGGCAGAGCGGCGGTGCGGTTTTCAAAAAGCCATCTGCAGTGTAAGGAGTGCGCGCAGCGGGGGAGGGATGCGCTTTAAGCAATAATGTATTTTGGAATCCGCAAAGATCGTCGGGCTAGTGCAAACGGTTGTCCAGCAAGGGTTTGCGGCGATGCAACGAAAGAAAATGGCGCTCAGGACTGCGTAACGGATGTTGCGCGATCGCGACAGGTAATCAGCGGCAGGCGACGGCGGTCATAGCGCGATTATTGACACATCGGCAATAGAGGTTTGTGTGGAGCATGGATAATGAAAGGTTGTTCTCTCGCTATACTGCGATCTCTGCTTTCCGAAGCAGACTTTTTCGTTGACGGAAAAGATCTCCAAACCTTTGTCGGCGCGACTTCCCAGTCGCGCTTTTTTTTTGCCCCGCCGCTGCGCACTACTGCGTGTACGAGCGCCGCTTGCGCTTGGCCGCAGGCGCGGCCTCCTCGGCTTCGTTCGGGGGCGGCGTGTATGTCCAGTCTTCCA
The DNA here is from genome assembly GCF_000466765.1 of Burkholderia sp. AU4i. NCBI lineage: Bacteria > Pseudomonadati > Pseudomonadota > Betaproteobacteria > Burkholderiales > Burkholderiaceae > Burkholderia > Burkholderia sp. AU4i. Next base: position 2,528 of record NZ_ASSI01000285.1, read on the forward strand.
TCACGTAGTGACGGGCATCGAGAGGCGATGCAAGCAGGTTCTGCCAGTGATCGCCGTGCCAGGTCGTATCGAACACGGTGTCGCACGGCGCTTCGCGCGCGGACTCTGCCAGAGCGCGGGACTTGCGGCGTACGCGCCCGAGTCGGCTCGCGAAGCGCTTGATTCCGTCCAGCCACATGACCTTCTCCTTCCTTCCGGCATTGGATGAGCATCGCAATGTCCCCGCATTTCCGCAACCCGGAAAAAACCCGAGGATTTTACCGAGGCGATTTGTCCCCGGTAGAAATTTCAGGGTCGAGATTATTAGAACTCCCACCCCGGTAATGTTGACAGGTTTTTGACTCGAATCAATTAATAAAGGGCGATGGTGTACCGATTCCAATGGCATTAGCACTTTTTTGATAAAACGATCATCAAAAATTTTCTTGACGCACCCGGATTGTCCAATTTATAAAGTGAGCACTCCGTCCTCGGGCGGCGTGCTGGTGCAGTTGCTGGCGCGATGTTTCGGGATTTCGGGAAACGGCTATAAAAATAGCTTTTTTGATCTAATCGAGTGGGGAACGAAGACATGGATACCGGTATCGTGAAATGGTTTAACGATGCTAAAGGTTTCGGCTTTATTACGTCGGACAATGGTGGTGAAGATTTGTTTGCGCACTTTTCCGAAATCAAGATGGACGGCTTCAAGACGCTGAAGGAAAACCAGCGTGTTTCGTTCGACGTGAAAGTCGGGCCGAAAGGCAAGCAGGCAGCGAATATCCAGGCGGTCTGACGCGCCACGCATTGCCGATCACGTCCGGCCCCCGCATGGCGGGGGCTTTTCATTTTCCGGGGACGAAGCAATACGGTTCGGGCTGGCCGCGAACAGGGATGCCGGTGCATACTCACGGAAGCATCGTTTCCCAGTCTTTTCATGTCCGATTTCCCCCGTCCGTCCGATCCGGCCAGCGAACAGCCGCTCGTTTTCGTCGACCTTGAAACCACGGGCGGCTCGCCCGCCGAACACCGCATCACCGAAATCGGCGTGGTCGAAATCGGCCCGCTCGGCGTGTCGACGTGGACGACGCTCGTCAATCCAGGGCAGTCGATTCCGCCGTTCATCCAGCAACTGACGGGTATTTCGGACGAGATGGTGCGCGACGCGCCGTCGTTCGCATCGCTGGCGCCGGCCTTGTTCGAGCGGCTCGACGGCAAGCTTTTCGTCGCGCACAACGCAAGCTTCGACCGCGGTTTCCTGCGGGCCGAATTCGAGCGCGCCGGGTTCGCGTTCAATCCCGACGTGCTGTGTACGGTGCGGCTGTCGCGTGCGCTGTTCCCGCGTGAAACGCGGCACGGGCTCGACGCGTTGATCGAGCGCTACGGCCTCGTGCCGGCAGCACGCCACCGGGCGCTGGCGGATGCCGATCTCCTGTGGCAGTTCTGGCGCCAGTTGCACGACATCGTGCCGCTCGAGCGGCTGCGCGATCAGATCGCGCGCACGACGCGCCACTTCCGTCTGGGCGGCGACCTGACCGAAGCGTGGCTCGATACCGCGCCGGCCGGGTGCGGCGCGTACGCACTGTTCGGGGAGGGCGACGCGCCACTGTACGTCGGCCGCAGCGTACGCGTGCGGCAGCGGCTGCGCGCGTTGTTGACGGGAGAGCGTCGGTCGTCGAAGGAAATGCGGCTTGCTCAGCAGGTACGGCGCGTTGAATGGCGCGAGACGGGTAACGAACTGGGGGCGATGCTCGCGGAAGCGCAATGGATCGCCGGGCTGCGTCCGTCGTACAATCGGCGCCCTGCGGCCGACACGGCCCGTGTCGGCAACGCACCCTGGCCGTTCGAAGGCGCCGTGGCGTTCGAGGCGAGCGGCGAGCGCCGCCTGTTTCATGTGATCGATGGGTGGCGCTATCTCGGCGTCGCGGAATCGCTCGACGCGGCCGCGCAGCTCGCGGCCGACGGGGCGGCCGGCGCGTTCGAACCCTTCACCCACCGCCTGCTGCAGACGCATCTCGCGCGCGGCCTGCAACTGATTCCGCTCGCCGCGTTCATGCCCGCGGGCCAGGCGGGTTGACCCGGCGCGACCGTCGTATCAGCCGATCGCGCTTGCGCCGCCAGCCGAGCAGACGTGCGACAGCGCGGTGTCGAGCGCCTGCGTCTGCGTGGAGTCGTAGCGCGTGAGCGTCTTCCAGTTCGCGATGCTGCGCGCGAGCCGCGCCTGACAATCAGGCGCATCGCGCAGCGGTGCGACCTGCGTGAGCCCAGTGAGCATTTTCTGCGTCAGTCGGTCGAGCGCCGGGCGCGTGCTGGTCGCGAGATCGGGAGGCGTGCCTTCCGGCGGCCGCGTCGCGCGCCAGGTTGCGAACAGGGCGTTCTGCACATCCTTGCTCGCGGCGATCTGATCCTCGAAGAACGTCCGCGCGAACGCGGGGTCGACGCCGGCCTGTGCCGCGCGCTTCCCGACCGATTCGAGCAGCGCCGCTTCGCGCGGCCGGTCCTCGATTGCCTTGTGATTCGCCCATTTCCATCGAGCCACCGGCTCAGCGAGCGCGAGGCGCTGCGACGCGAGCGCGACGATGTTGGTGAGGGCAGTATCGTCGCCGTCCGCAACGGCGATGCGCGGGGACGAAAAGAGGGCGACGCCGAGCGCGGCGACAGCGACGCTGGCACGAATGGCTTGCTTCATCGGAACGATCAGGAGAGCCGGGCGGGCCGGACGTGGAAAACCAGAAGGATAGACGAAGACAGTCGCGCGGCGTAGCGACGCGACAGAGGAATCAGCAGGCGAGCTGATCCGGCACCGTCAGGCTGTTGCGGCCCGGGTGCGAGGCGAGTTGCGCGCGATGCGCAATGATGAACCGCACGATAGCGATGATCGACACGTGGCGGTTACAGAACCGAACAGGCGTTCACTTCGGCGAGTACAGCTTGTGCTGCTCGTCGAAGAATGCCCGTACGTGGTCGGGCAATTCGGCGAGGAATTCCACGCCGACGGGTTCCGGATCCGGGCTCATCACTTGCTCGGGCGGTGGCATGCGAGTTGGTCTTTCGTCCATGGTCATTTCTCCAGCAGGTTCGATGATTATCATCCTCGCGCTTGGATTTATGCCAGTGGCGAATCGTTAGATTTTGTCTCTGTTGTATTAACGGCACATGCGCTCGGACGCGCGCTGCGATGCCGACTATCGAGTCGTGCGGAATCGGCAACAATCGGGCCGCTTGTTATACTTGCGCGCACTTTTTCCTGGACCGCGATGAAACGAACGACGCGATGGATCAGCCTTGTATGGCTGGCGCTGGTACTGAACGTACTGTCGCCCGTCGTCGGCTATGCGCGTCTCGCCTCGAGCGGCTCCGGCGAGCTCACCCTCGAGTTGTGCAGTGCAGCGGGCGCCCGCCAGATCGTGCTCGCGCAGGCCGGCGGCGACCACGATGCGCCGTCGTTCGACCATGCCGGCGTGCCGCACTGCGTGTACTGCCCCGGCTTCGCGGCGAACGTGGCGCTCGGTACGAGCCTGCCCGCGCTGCCGGGTTTCGTGCGGACGTTTGCCTACCGCGCGGCAGCCCCCGTCATTCCCGATTGCCCCGGCAAGGGTATCCGTCTCGCGCAGCCTCGCGCGCCGCCTGAACACGCTCCGATCTGATTGATGTCGTCCGCGCGCCCCGGTGGCGCGCGTGCCGCTCGCGGCCGGGCCGCGTGCCGCGCCGTCCGTGCGCGGTGCGCGTGCTCGTGTCCGGCGGCGTCCGATCACGTTTTCAGGAATCCCTTCATGTCCTCCTCCTTCGCCGCGCGGCCGTCGCGCGGGCGGCTCGCGCTCGCATGCGCGGCCGCGTTCGCATGGCCTGTCGCCCATGCGGCTTCAACTGACGATACGCGTGTCGACACTGCCCGCCGTGGTGTCGAGCGTCCCGCCGAGACCGTCGCGCCGGCATCCGCCACCGCAACCGTTTCGCCGGTGCCGGCCGGCAGTACGCTGACCGCGGTCAGCGTGACCGCGCAGCGGCAACCGGTCGATCCGGATACGCCGGCCGTCGTCACATCGATCACGCGCGAGCAGATCGAATCGCATACCAACGTCACCACCGAGGACGCGCTCAAGTACGCGCCGAACCTGATGGTCCGCAAGCGCTATATCGGCGACCGCAACAGCGTGTTCGCCGGTCGCGACTTCAACGAACTGCAGAGCGCGCGCGGGCTCGTCTACGCCGACGGCGTGCTGCTGTCGAACCTGCTCGGCTCGAGCTACGCGTACCCGCCGCGCTGGTCGCTGATTCCGCCTGACGATATCGCGCGCGTCGACGTGCTCTATGGCCCGTTTTCCGCGCTGTACCCGGGCAACTCGATCGGCTCGACCGTGTTGCTCACGACGCGCCGGCCGGAAAAGCTCGAGGCGTCGCTGTCGACGCAGTTCTTTACGCAGCGCTACCACGACGGCTACGGATTCGCGGACAGCTTCGGCGGCAATCACCAGACCGCGCGGATCGCGAACCGCGTCGGGCGGTTCTGGTTTGCGCTTTCGCTCGACCGGCTCGAGAACAACGGTCAGCCGATGCAATATGCGAGCCCCAATTCGGCGTACAACCCGAAGCTTGGCGCCGCCGTGCCCGTGAGCGGCGCCGCGACCGACATCGGGCCCAACGGCAAGCCGCGGACGATCGTCGGCGCGCAGACGATCGAGCGGACCGAACAGCTCAACGAGACGATCCGGATGGGCTACGCGTTTACCGACCACGTCGACGCGACGCTCACGCTCGGGCATTGGGAGAACCATTACCGGCAGCATGGCGAAACCTTCCTGCGCGATGCGGCCGGCAATCCGGTTTACGGCGGCAACGTGTCGATCGGTGGCCGGAACATGACCGTTGCGCCGAATGCGTTCGCGCCGCAGCGCGGCGACCAGGAGAACTGGCTGTACGCGCTCGGGCTGAACGGCCGGCTCGATTCAGGCTGGCGCCTGTCGGGCGTCGTGTCCGCGTACGACGTGTCGCGCGACGTGCAGCGCTCGGCGTCGACCGTGCAGGGCGGGGCAGGCACGCTGTTCCAGGGAGACGGCACCGGCTGGCGCACGTTCGACCTGAAGGCCGAGGCGCCGGAAGTGAAGGGCCACACGTTCACGTTCGGCTATCACTACGACAACTATTTCCTGCGCAACGTCACGTACAACACGGCCGACTGGCTGGCCGGGCCGACCACGTCGCTCGCGAGCACCTATCGGGGCGACACGCGCACGCAGGCGCTGTTCGGGCAGGATGCGTGGCGATTCGCGCCGGGCTGGCTCGCGACGCTGGGGCTGCGCTACGAACGCTGGGATGCGTACGGCGGCGCGCTCGGTAACGCGAGCGGCACGCTCGGTTACGCGGATCGCAGCGCGAATGCGCTGTCGCCGAAAGTCGCGTTGCAATGGGATGCGACCGACGTCTGGCGCTTCCGGCTGTCGTTCGCGACGGGCACGCGTTACCCGACGGTCGGCGAACTGTTCCAGGGCACGATCTCGAACAACGCAATCGTCAACAACAACCCGAACCTGCGGCCGGAAAAGGCGATCGACTGGGACTTCACGGCCGAACGCGACGTGGGTGTCGGCGTCGTGCGTGCCAGCGTGTTCCAGAGCGATCTGCGCGATTCGATCTACACCCAGACGACCGTGTCGGGTGCGACGACGGTGACCAACATCTCGAACGTCGATCGCGTGCGCGTGCGCGGTGTCGAACTCGCGTTCAGCGGCGAGAACGTCGGGCTGCGCGGCCTCGGTTTCGACGCGAACGTGTCGGCGAGCAACGCGCAGATCCTCGCCGATGCCGCGAATCCCGCGTACGTCGGCTCGCGCTTTCCGCGTATTCCGCGCATGCGTGCAAACCTGCTCGCGTCGTATCGCTTCGACGAACACTGGCTCGCGAGCATCGGTGTGCGCTATTCGGGCCGCCAGTTCAACACGCTCGACAACAGCGACGTGAACCCGGACGTCTACGGCGGCACGAGCTCGTTCACGATCGTCGACCTGAAGGCGCGTTACCGCTTCGACCGTCACTGGACCGCGTCGGTCGGCATCGACAACCTGACGGACCGCCGCTACTACGTGTTCCATCCATATCCGGGCCGTACTTTCTATGGAGAACTGAAATGGTCGCTGTGAAGTCGCTCGCGGCAGGCGGCGCGCTGTGGTGCGCGTTGCTGTCGACTGCCGGTGCGCACGACACCCACGACGTGCCGAAGGCCGCCGATTCGCATGCCGCGCACATGAGCATGCCGGCCGCGCCCGCGCAGCACAAGCAGCCGCTCGCGACGGGGGCGGCATTCGACACGCATCACCGGCCGTGGGGCGCGTGGGTCGAAGGCGCGCATGTCGTCGTCGCGCATTCCGACGACGCAGGCCGCACGTTGTCCGCACCCGTCACCGTCGACGCGATGCCGGAGCCGATCTGCACGAGCGCCGAGAATCGCCCGAAGATCGCGACGAGTCGGGACGTGCAGCTCGCGATGGATGTGTACGACGACAACGGCCCGACGATCTCCCGGGCACTCGCGCAGATGAATCCGCCACCGCAGGTCGCGTAGTACGCGAACACCGAGCCGATGCCCGAGCGGCTGCGCCCGGCGCTCGATGCGGGATGGAGAGGGGACGTGCCGCGCACCGTTTGGATCGTGCGCGATGGCGCACGCGAAGCGCGCAGCGGTTTGCTGACGGCCGACGTGCTCGACGGCGGGTTGCAGCGCGTCACGCGCTGAACGGGCCAGTGGCGCGCGGCGAACGGGCCGCGCGCCGGCCTGATGCGAAAACGCGCCCGAAGGCGCGTGGAGAGAAGCGTCAGGCCGCTCGCTTGAATAGCCGGATCACGAACAGCAGGATTACCGCACCGACGACCGCGACGATCACCGATCCGATGAAACCGCTGCCGATGCTGATGCCGAGCAGCCCGGCGAGCCAGCCGCCGATCACTGCGCCGACGATCCCGACGATGATGTCGACGATCAGCCCGAAGCCGCCGCCCTTGACGAGCAAGCCGGCAAGCCAGCCGGCGATCGCGCCGATGATGAGCCACATAATCAAGCCATGAGTCATGGTGATCCTCTCCTTGTGTTGTATCGAATGACCGGACGTCGGCTGTGTCGCCGCAAGCTGAATGAAGGCGGCATTGCGACCCGCCGCGCCGCCCACGCAATGTAACGCGATAGACGGGTCGGAATCGTTAAGTAATGTTATGCACCCTTAACGGGATTTTCCAGGGAATTCGTCTGCATACGACGAGGCTGGCGCACGGGCGATGCGCGGCGAAATGAATCTGTAAGGAATGGCCGCCGGTGAAACCGGTCGGCCGTGAGCGTCACCGTCCGGGCGTCGGAGCCTGCATGTTCGCGGCGGGCAAGCCGTCGCTTGCGTCGGCAATCAGCCGTGCGACGGTCGCGGTGTCGCCGATCGCCTCGATCGACAGCAGTGCGAAGCGGGCGAGAAAGAGCGACGCATCGGCTTCACCGATCCGCGTCATCGTGCGGCACAGGTCGGTGTAGAGGGTGTCGCGTTCGGTATCCGTCATCATGTGGTCTCCTGAGGATCGGTCGATGCGCAAGGATGGAGTGCGCGTTCGAGTGCGTCGGCCACGTCGCCGGCGCGCGCGTCGTGCCAGCGGCCGAGTACGTGACCGTCCGGACGCACGAGATAGACGGTGCCGTCGCGCGCGCCGTACATGTCGAACAGCCGGCCGTCAACGTCATGGCCGCCGCAGGCCGGTTGCCGTGGTGCCGCATGCCGCGCGAGCGTGACGAGCGCGAACGGCATCCGCGCAGCCTGCAGGCGGCGTTCGAGATCGGCCAGCGTCGCATCGGGCACGCCGTCCGCGGTGAAGCAGAACGCGGTGAAGCGCGGAGCGACGAGGTCGGTCAGATGGCCGCGGCGCACGTCGCTGCCGTGTGCCGTGTACAGCATCAGCGGGCATTCGGCGAGCACCGTGCCGGGCGCGGGGCCGGCCGAAAACGTGTCGCGTTCGGCTGCGTTGAGCGGCGACGTCGCATACGCGATGGCCGTCGTCTGGCGCGGATTGATCAGCGAACGCAGTGCGGGATGGCGGACCGCGAGCGACAGCACGGCCTTGCGCATCAGTTCGAACGCGAATGACGGCGGCGCCATGAACTCGGTGCTCTTGGTGCCGTAGCGGAGGTTCTCGTGCGTCGCGAACACGCGTTCGTCCGAGTAGCTGTCGAGCAACGTGTCCGATGCGAGCCCGCGCGTCACGTACGCGAGTTTCCATGCCAGGTTGTCGGCATCGTCGATGCCCGAGTTCGCGCCGCGCACGCCGAAGATCGGCACGAGGTGCGCGGCGTCGCCGCAGAACAGCACGCGCCCGTGCCGATAGCGTTCGAGTGTCAGTGCGTTCGCCTTGTAGATCGTGATCCAGATCGGCGACCAGTCGCCGCGCTCGCCCATCATGTCGAGCAGGTTCTGCACGCGCGGGATCACGTTCTCCGGTTTTACGGCGGCTTCGGCATCCTCATCGTCGCGCAACTGATAGTCGATCCGCCACACGTTGTCGGGCTGCTTGTGAACGAGCACCGTCGAGCCCGGATTCGACGACGGGTCGAAGTACGCCAGTCGTTCGGTCGGCCGGTCGCTGTCGAGCGCGATGTCGACGATCACGTAGCGGCCCTCGTAGCTCGTGCCCTGGAGCGACAGGCCGAGCGCGTCGCGCATCGTGCTGCGCCCGCCGTCGCACGCGACGACCCGGTCGGCGTCGAGTGCGTAGCCGCCGAGCGGCGTGTCGACGTCGAGGCGCACGCCGTCCGGTTGCGGGGTCACGCCGGTGACTCTCGTCTGCCAGCGGATCTCGATGAGTTCGCGGCGGCGCAGCGCGGCATCGAGCAGGAACTGCTCGATGTGATACTGCGCGAGATTCACCATCGGCGGCAGCTTCTGGTTTTCGTCCTGCGGCATCGTGAAATGCAGCACTTCGTCGCGACGGTAGAAGCTGCGCCCGCCGGTCCACGGCAGCCCCTTGCGCAGGAAGTCGTCGAGCGCGCCGAGCCGCTCGATGATCTCGAGGCTGCGCCGCGAGATGCAGATGGCGCGGCTGCCGTGGCAGACTGCGTCGTCGGCCTCGATCAGCACGCTGCGGATGCCGTGGTTCGCGAGGCCGAGCGCGACGGCCAGGCCGACGGGGCCGCCGCCGACGATCGCAACGCGATGCCGGTGCGTATCGATACCGTCGTCGCAGGCCGGCAGATGCGCGGGATGGCGCTCGGCGACGAACGGGTAGGGCTTGAAGTCGATATCCATCGTTGGCTTCCAGGGGAGTCCGGTTCGACGTGCGCGCATCGACGCACAGATGCGCGCAACAGGTCGGGACAGTATGGAAGCCGGTCGTGCGTCGGTTGTCCCCAATTCGGGTACAGCGAGGGGCTCAACGCAGGCCGCGACGTTTCACGGCTGCATGCACAGCGCAAACAGCTCGCGCTGGCTCGAGATGCCGAGGCGCCGGTATGCGCGCTTCTGGTAGGTGACGACGCTCGATGCCTTCACGCCGATCGTCTCGCCGATCTCGTGCGCGGTCTGGCCGTCGAGTACGCCGCGCAGCACGTCGAGCTCGCGCTTGGACAAATCGGGGCATGCATGGCGCAGTCGCGCGAGCATCCGTTGCGGGATACCGATCTGCGCCGCACCGGCGAGCGCGTAGTGATGCCTTGCGGCCTGCGCGATCAGCGGCGCGAGCGCTTCGATTGCGGCGATCTCGCGCGGCTGGAATGCGCCGCTGCGATGCGCGCGGTACAGGTTGATCGACAGCCACGTTGCATCGCCGGGCTGCATCAGCAGCGCCAGCCGGTCGGATACGTCGGGGCCGCGGTAGCACGCGGCACGATACGCTTCGTGATCGATCTCGTCGCCAGCCTGCTGGTGCAGCAGCAGATCGTGGCGGCGTGTGCCGAGATGGGCGGTCGACACGATCTGCTGGTTGCCGTCGAGTGCGTAGAAATCTCGTGCGTAGGTGTCGGCGAGGTCGCGCAGGTAGCGGCCTCCGCGATGATCGGCGACCGACATCGTGCGCGGGCGATTGCCGAACTCGTACGCGAAGATCGTGCACTGCGTGATGGACAGCGCGTCGTCGAACAGCTTCAGGATTTCGGCCGCGAATGCGTTCGGCTCGTTGCCGCCGATCGCGGCGACGAGGCGCGTCGCGCGGGACACGTCCAGCTGCGCGGCGAGATTCGCTCGCTCGATACGCCAGGTGCGCATGAAGAAGGGGGGGCGAGGGTGGAGTGTCCGGCGATTGTAGTCGTCGGCGCGTGATACGGGAGTCCGGGGATGCCCGCAAGCGGACTGGGTGAGGCGAGACGGCGGGCGCACGATTTCGGCGCCGGAAAAGAGAAAAGGTCTGACAAGCGATGCTTGTCAGACCTTTATGTCTTGGTGCCGGAGATAGGAGTCGAACCTACGACCTTCGCATTACGAATGCGCTGCTCTACCAACTGAGCTACACCGGCAGCAGAGAAATGAAATTATATGGTGATTTCCGGGATCTTGGCAATAGGTTTTGCGAAATTTTTTCAGCTTGCTGCCGCTGCTTCGCGAAACCATCGATCCGGCGGACTTCCCGCTTTCACTTCACTGTGATGTGACCGGTCAGGGCCACATCAAGAGGCGCGATTGTACTTGCGCATCGCACCTCCGTCTAGTGCTGCAGTGCAATTATTTTGCTTCGTCGTGATAGCCGGTCACGCGCTCGACTTCGTTCTTCGAGCCAAGGAACACGGGCACGCGCTGGTGCAGGCCGGTCGGCTGGACTTCCATGATGCGCTGCGTGCCCGTCGTCGCGGCGCCGCCCGCTTGTTCGACGATGAACGACATCGGGTTCGCTTCGTACATCAGGCGCAGCTTGCCCGGACGATCGGGCGTGCGCTTGTCGGCCGGGTACATGAAGATGCCGCCGCGGTTCAGGATCCGGTGCACGTCGGCGACCATCGAGGCGATCCAGCGCATGTTGAAGTTGTCGCCGCGCGGGCCGTCCTTGCCGGCGTTCAGTTCGTCGACGTAGCGCTTGACCGGGTCGTACCAGTGGCGCGCGTTCGATGCGTTGATCGCGTATTCGCGCGTGTCGGCCGGGATCTGCATGTTGCTCTGCGTGAGCACCCACGAGCCGACTTCGCGGTCGAGCGTGAAGCAGTTCACGCCGTTGCCGGTCGTCAGCACGAACACCGTCTGCGGGCCGTACACGGCGTAGCCGGCCGCGACCTGCTGCGTGCCCGGCTGCAGGAACGATTCCTCGGTTGCCTGCTTGCCGTCCGGGCAGCGCAGCACCGAGAAGATCGTGCCGATCGACACGTTCACGTCGATGTTCGACGAACCGTCGAGCGGATCGAACACGAGCAGGTATTCGCCGCGCGGGTAATTCGCCGGGATCGGGAAGAAGGTTTCCATTTCTTCCGATGCCATCGCGGCGAGGTTGCCGCCCCATTCGTTCGCGTCGAGCAGGATCTCGTTCGACAGGATGTCGAGCTTCTTCTGCACTTCGCCCTGGACGTTCTCGCTGCCGGCGGTGCCGAGCGCCTCGCCGAGCGCGCCCTTCGACACGTTGTAGCTGATCGCCTTGCACGCGCGTGCGACGACTTCGATCAGCAGGCGCAGGTCGGCGGGGAGGTTGTTGGTCTCACGTTGCTGTTCGATCAGGAACTTCGACAGCGTGGTGCGGCGGGCAATGGACATGACAGACTCCAGAAGGCCAAAGAATCCTTGAATGGCCGCAATTTTACCCGTCGCGCCTCCCGTGCCGCCGGCTTTTTTCGTCCGGTTACATGGCCGGGCGGCCGAGCCGGGCCGGTTTCCGGCGGCGAAGACGCGCGGGGCGCGCCGTGCAGCGGCGGCAAGCAGCGCGGTCAGACCCCGCGACGGCGTCCGGGGCCGGCAGTATTCGCGCAATAAAAAAGCCGGTGCCGCCACTGGCGGCACCGGCCGTTTCGCGCGTGAGCGATGCGGAGGATTGCGTTACGCGAGCGCCTTCTCGACGATCTCGCGCACGTCGCGCGATTTCGCGCCGGCGGCGACCTGCTCGAGCGCTTCGCGCATCCGGTCGCGCAGCGCGGGCGTGAAGCGGCGCCACAGTTCGAGCGAGCGGGCGAGGCGCGCCGCGACCTGCGGGTTGATCGCGTCGAGCGCGAGCACCTGTTCGGCCCAGAATGCATAACCCGAGCCGTCCGCCGCGTGGAATTGCGCCGGGTTGGCCGCGCAGAAGCTGAAGATCAGCGAGCGGGCGCGATTCGGATTCTTCAGGTTGAACGCGGGGTGCGCGAGCAGCTTGCGAACCTTCGCGAGCGTCGGCTGCGCGGGCGTACCGCGTTGGGCGGCCTGCATCGCGAACCATTTGTCGATCACGAGCGCTTCCTTCTCGAAGCGGCGGTAGAAATCGTCGAGCGCGTGCTCGGCCGGTTCGTTCGCGCCGGCGGCCGCGGCGGACAGCAGCGCGCCGAGTGCGGCCGCGCGATCGGTCATGTTGTTCGCCGCGTCGTATTGCGCGGTTGCGAGGCGCACGGCATCGGCCGGATCCTCGAGTTCGGCGAGATACGCGAGCGCGAGATTCTTCAGCGCGCGGCGGCCGGAAGCCTCGGGCGTCGGTTCGTAGGCGCCGGGCGTCTGGTGCTGCTCGTATGCGGCGAGCCAGTCGGCGCGCAGTGCGGTGGCGAGCTGGCGGCGCACGAACTGGCGCGCGCGATGCACGGCGGCCGGATCGGCTTCCGCCATCTGGTCGGCGAGGTAGGTTTCCGACGGCAGCGTCAGCGCGAGTTCGCGGAACGCAGGCGACAGCGTCGCGGCGGTCAGCACGCGGCGGAAGGCGGCCACGAAGTTCTCGCCGAGCGTGAGCGGCTCGTTCGCGGCGGCACGCGCGGCGAGCGTCAGCAGCGCGCGCGTCGCGAGGCGCTGGCCGGCTTCCCAGCGGTTGAACGGATCGCTGTCGTGCGCGAGCAGGAACGCGAGGTCGTCGTCGCTGTAGTCGTACTCGACGATCACCGGCGACGAGAAGTTGCGCAGTAGCGACGGCAGCGGTTGTTCCGGCACGTCGACGAACGTGAAGGTCTGTTCGGTGTCGGTGAAGTCGAGCACGCGCGTTGTGCCCGCCGCGGCGGCTTCGCCGTCGAGGCGCAGCGGCAGGTCGCGGCCGTCGCGGCCGATCAGGCCGATCGCGAACGGGATCAGCAGCGGCCCTTGCTGCGTTTCGCGCGCGGCCGGCGACGCGTCGCCGTAGCCCTGCGCGAGCGTGACGGTATAACGGCGCGCGGCCGCGTCGTACGCGGTGCGCACCGACACGCGCGGCGTGCCGGCCTGGCTGTACCAGCGCTCGAACTGCGCGAGGTCACGCCCGTTCGCGTCGGCCATCGCGTGGCGGAAGTCGTCGCAGGTCACGGCGTGCCCGTCGTGACGCTTGAAATACAGGTCCATCCCCTTGCGGAAGCCGTCGCGGCCGAACAGCGTCTGGTACATCCGCACGACTTCCGAGCCTTTCTCGTAGACGGTCATCGTGTAGAAGTTGTTGATCTCGACGTAGCTCTCCGGGCGCACCGGGTGCGCCATCGGGCCGGCATCCTCGGCGAACTGCAGCTGGCGCAGCACCCGCACGTCCTCGATGCGCTTGACCGCGCGGGCAGCCGATTCGACGGCGTCGCCCGCGGCCATGTCGGCCGAAAATTCCTGGTCGCGGAACACCGTCAGCCCTTCCTTCAGGCTCAGCTGGAACCAGTCGCGGCAGGTCACGCGGTTGCCGGTCCAGTTGTGGAAGTACTCGTGGCCGACCACCGACTCGATGTTCGCGAAGTCGGTGTCGGTCGCGGTCTCGGGGTTCGCCAGCACGTACTTCGTGTTGAAGATGTTGAGCCCCTTGTTTTCCATCGCGCCCATGTTGAAGTCGCCGACCGCGACGATCATGAAGCGGTCGAGATCGAGCTCGAGGCCGAAGCGCTTCTCGTCCCAGCGGATCGAATGGATCAGCGAATCCATCGCGTGACGCGTCTTGTCGAGATCGGCCGGCTCGACCCACACCTGCAGCAGCTTTTCCTTGCCCGAGCCGGTCGTGATCTTCTCCTCGATCGCGACGAGCTTGCCGGCGACCAGTGCGAACAGGTAGCTCGGCTTGCGGAACGGGTCTTCCCACTTCGCGAAGTGGCGGCCGTCGGGCAGGTCGCCGGAATCGACGAGGTTGCCGTTCGACAGCAGCACCGGGTAGGCGGCCTTGTCGGCGCGCAGCGTCACCGTGTACGACGCCATGACGTCCGGGCGATCGAGGAAGTAGGTGATGCGGCGAAAGCCTTCGGCTTCGCACTGCGTGAAGAAGTTGCCGCTCGACACGTAGAGGCCCGACAGCGTCGTATTCTGGTCGGGTGCGCATGCGCTTTCGAGCGTCAGCTCGAACGCATCGGGCACGTTCTCGACCGCCAGCCCGTGCTCGTGCGCGCGCACGGCGCCATGCGGCGCGCCGTCCAGCCATGCGCCGACGAATTCGAGCGCTTCGCCCATCAGCTCCAGGTGCGGCGCGGGCGCGGCGTCCGGATTGCGGCGCACGCGCATCGTATTCCTGACGATCGTGCGGGCCGGCGCGAGATCGAATTCGAGCGCGACGGAATCGATGAGGAAGGCCGGCGGCGTGTAGTCGGCGCGGCGGATCACGGTGGAGGAGGCGTTGTCGGACATGGTCGTCGAGATCGGTGGAGTGGGGGGCGGGCCCGTCACGCGGGCCGGGCGAACCGGGCCATTGTACAAAGGCTTGCGGCTGCGTGCCGGGCGAACTTTTTACCGGTTCCGGGAGTCCGCGTATTATCGGCATCCCGTAACGGTTCGCGCGGTGCGACGAACGGGTGACGGATCGACGAGGATCAACATGAAACGCGAATGGATTCAACGCGGTGCGGGCTGGGCGGCGGTGCTGTGCGTGGCGCTGCTGACCGGCTGCACCAGCTACGTGACGACCCAGGTCACGGCCTTCTCCGACTGGAGCGGCAGCGACGCGACACGCACCTATGCGTTCACCCGTACTGACGCGCAGAAGAACAGCATCGAGCAGTCGACTTACGAGCCGATCGTCGCGAACGAGCTGTCCACCTATGCGTTCCGGCAGGTGCCGCAGGCGCAGGCACGGTATCTCGTCGGGCTGACCTATGCGGTCGGCAGCGATCTCGTGACCGTGCCGCAGCCCGTCTATTACGATCCGTTGTTCGTCGGGCCGGGGCCGTACTGGCGGCGCGGGCCGTGGGGCCCGTGGGGGCCCTGGGGGCCGATGCCGGCCGGTTATGTCGCGCAGACGTACCAGGTGTTCGACTACACGCTCGGCATCCGCATCACCGAGCGCGCGACGGGCAAGGAGGTCTACAACGTGTCCGCGCGCACGACCGGCGACAACGGCACGCTGCTGTACGCGATGCCGTTCCTCGCACGCAGCGCGCTCGCCGATTTCCCGCTGTCGAACGGCGCGGTCCGCTCGGTCCGGCTGCCGGTCGACAAGCGCGGCGGCCCGGCGGCACCGGCCGCCAACGAGCGCGCGGTGCCGGCTGCGCCCGCTTCGGGCGCAGCCGCCGCCAAGTAACGCGGCATCAGCCTCGGCGCGGCCGTCCGGCCGCGCCTGCCATTTTCTTCCCCGTCAGACCCCGACGCCCAGCAGCGCCAGCGCACCGAGCACGACGAACAGCACGGCCGCGATGCCGTGCACCAGCTTGGTCGGGAGGCGGTGTGCGAAACGGTCGCCGAGCAGGATCGCGGGCACGTTCGCGAGCATCATCCCGAACGTCGTGCCGGCCACGACACCGATGTAGTCCTGGAAGCGCGCGGCCAGCGCGACGGTCGCGATCTGCGTCTTGTCGCCCATTTCCGCGAGGAAGAACGCGACGAGGGTCGCGCCGAACACGCCGAGCCGCGAACGGTTGGCATTGGCCTCGTCGGCGTCGAGCTTGTCCGGCACGAGGATCCACAACCCCATCGCGATGAACGAGAACGCGAGCGCCCAGCGCATGATCGACGGCGTGACGAGTGCGCCGAGCCATTCGCCGAGCGCGCCGGCGAAACCGTGGTTCACGAGCGTCGCGACGAGCACGCCGAGAATGATCGGCACCGGCTTGCGATAGCGTGCGGCCAGGACGAGGGAAAGCAATTGGGTCTTGTCGCCGATTTCAGCGAGGGCGACGGCGCCGGTGGAGATCAGGAAGGCTTGGGACACGTATGGGGTTCCACGGGCCGGTGTTGTGCGTGCGAGCGACGATCCACGGCGCGCCGGGCCCTGATGCGGCGCACTGTGAACCATCGGTCTCGCCAGGCCTAGGTGGCTGCGCCCGCCATGGCCGCAAGGCCAAGTCTGTTGACGGACGCCTCCGTCACGATGCGCGCCGGGGGCGCGGGACATCGAGCGGAGCGGCTACTCCCCAATGAGCGGCGAATTCTAGCACGGCGTGTCGCGTGCGGGAAAGCGGTCGAGCGCGCGGTGCCTAGCGCTCGGCAAGCGCCGGCTGTACGGCAGACGGGCAGACGGGCAGACGGGCAGACGGGCAGACGGGCAGACGGGCAGACGGGCAGACGGGCAGGCAGACGCGGCGGCGAACGCCCGCGCCTGCCGGGACACCCCCCGGAACGCCGTTACGCGGCGGGGCGGCGCGCCGCCCCGCGCTCGTGGACGAGTTCGCCGGCCGCATAGGTGCGGTACACCGCGCGGTCGTCGCCGAGCAGCGCGAACGCGAACAGCAGTTCCTCGAGCGAATCCGCGCGCTTCGTGCGGCGCGCGAGCAGCGGCGTGGCCTGCGGATCGAGCACGACGAAGTCGGCCTCGGTGCTCGGCTTGAGCGTGCCGACCGTGTCGGCGAGGTCGAGCGCCTGCGCGGCGCCGGCCGTCGCGAGCCAGAACATCCGGGTCGCGGTCAGGTGGTGGCCCGACAGCCGCGCGACCTTGTGCGCTTCGTTCATCGTCTGCAGCATCGAGAACGAGGTGCCGCCGCCGACGTCGGTCGCGAGCGTGACGGGCACGTCGTATTCACCGGCCTTGTCGAAATCGAACAGCCCGCTGCCGAGGAAGAAGTTCGACGTCGGGCAGTGCGCGACGACGGTGCGCGTCTCGGCCATCCGGCGGCGGTCCTCGTCGTCGAGGTGGATGCAGTGGCCGTACACCGCGCGCGGGCGCAGCAGCCCGTAGCGGTCGTAGATGTCGAGATAGCTGCGATGGCCGGGGAACAGCTCGGCCACCCATTTCACCTCGTCGACGTTCTCCGCGACGTGGCTCTGTACGAACACGTCCGGATGGCGGCGCGCGAGTTCGCCGCACGCCTCGAGCTGCGCTTCGGTCGACGTCGGCGCGAAACGCGGCGTGAGCGCGTACATCTGGCGGCCCTTGCCGTGCCAGCGGCCGATCAGCTCGGCACTGTCGTCATAACCGGATTGCGCGGTATCGCGCAGGAATTCGGGGCAGTTGCGATCCATCAGCACCTTGCCCGCGATCATCCGCAGGTCGCGTGCGTCGCTCGCCGCGAACAGCGCGTCGGCCGACTGCTTGTGCACCGTGCAGTAGACGAGCGCGCTCGTCGTGCCGCAGGCGAGCAGTTCGTCGACGAAGAAGTCGGCCACCTCGCGCGCATGCTCGGGATCGCCGAACTGGCGCTCGGTCGGGAACGTGTACTTGTCCAGCCACGGCAGCAGGCCCGGTGCCGGCGACGCGATCATGTCCGTCTGCGGATAGTGGATGTGCGTGTCGATGAAGCCGGGCACGATCAGTTTGTCGCGCAGGTCGTGGACGATCGCGTCGCGCGCGAGCGTCGCGGCGAGCTGCGCGTATGCGCCGGCCGCGACGACTTTGCCGTCGTCGACGATCAGGAGGCCGTCGGTCTCGTAGTTCGCGGCCTGGCTCGATTGCGCCGGGTCGCCGTTGAAAGTCAGCAGTTGGGAACGGAAAGCGGTTTGCGTCATGACGAATGGTCCTGCATCAAGGTAAGGCGAACAGAAGAAAGCGATCGACGCCGGAGGGCGGCGGGACGGCGCTTTGCGAGCGGTAGCGGCACGCTGTATGCGGCACGACCGGAGGCGGTTGCGCGGGCGAACGTGGCGGCGGAAGCCGCCGGCGAGTGGTTGCCGGCGGGCCTCGCAGCCGCTGCGTTCGCGACCGGTGCGGCGGCGAACGCAGCGGCGACCGCAGCGGCAAACCGCGATGGCAAGCACGGGCGGGCGACGAATGGCGCGCGCGCTGCCCGGGCACGCACGCGACCGTTCCGGCGTGACGCCGGGCCGGTGGTTGCGAAGCGGATGCCGTTGCCGTGTTTCATCTGTCTGGCGTTCCTCGATGCGGGCCGTCAGGCGGCCTGCCAGTACGCGTCGAGGCGCGCGTACAGTGCGTCGCGCTGCGCCGGTTCGATGAACGATGCCTCGAAGCCGTTGCGGATCACCGCATGGACTTCGGCATCCGTGAGTTGCAGCCCTTCGGCCGTCGCGAAGTAGTTTTCATTGACGTAGCCGCCGAAATAGGCCGGATCGTCGGAGTTGATCGTCACCGCGACGCCGCGATCGAGCAGCGCCTTCAGCGTGTGTTTCGCCATGTCGTCGAACACGCACAGCTTGAGGTTCGACAGCGGGCAGACGGTCAGCGCCGTGCGCGTCCTGGCGAGACGCTCGACCAGGGCCGCGTCCTCGATGCTGCGCACGCCGTGGTCGATCCGGTCGACCTTCAGCACGTCGAGCGCCTCGTAGATGTATGCGGGCGGCCCTTCCTCGCCGGCATGGGCGACGAGCTTCAGCCCGAGCGCGCGTGCCTTGTCGAACACGCGCGCGAACTTCGTCGGCGGATGGCCGAGTTCGGACGAATCGAGGCCCACGCCGATCAGGCGATGACGATAGCGCTCGAACAGCGGCAGCGCGGATTCGAACGTCGCGAGCGCGTCCTCTTCGGACAGGTGGCGCAGGAAGCACAGAATCAGCTTGCTCGACAGCCCGCGCTGCTCGTAATCGGCGAGTGCGCGCTCGATGCCCGCGACTACCGTCTCGATCGGCACGCCGCGTTCGGTGTGCGTTTGCGGATCGAAGAACAGTTCGGTGTGGACGACGTTGTCGGCGAGCGCGCGTTCGCAGTACGCGGCCGTCATGTCGTAGAAATCCTGCTCGGTCAGCAGCACGCTCGCACCGGCGTAATAGATGTCGAGGAACGACTGCAGGTCGGTGAACGCGTAGGCGGCGCGCAGCGCGTCGATCGAGTCGTATGCGAGCTTCACGCCGTTGCGCTGCGCGAGCGCGAAGATCAGCTCGGGCTCGAGCGAGCCTTCGATGTGGATGTGCAGCTCCGCTTTCGGCGCGCGGGCAATCTTGTCCTTGAATGTCGGGGTCATGGCGTCGTTCTTGGTCGGTCAGTAGGTAGGGGAAGCCTGCGCGGCCGCGTTCGCTTCGACGGCCTGCAGCAATTGCGCAGCCACCGAGATCGCGATCACTTCGGGTGCCTTGTCGATGATGCCTTCGACACCGATCGGGCAGCGCATCCGCGCGACCTGGGCCGGGTCGATGCCGATCGCCGCGAGGCGATGATCGAACTGCACGCGCTTGGCGTGCGAGCCGGTCATCCCGAAGTATGCATAGTCGCCGCGTCGCAGGATGCGCTCGGCCAGCACGAAATCGAGTGCGTGGTCGTGCGTCATCACGACGAAGTAGGACTGCGGCGGCGCCGTGTCGACGGCGTCGGCCGGGGCAGCGGCCGCCTCGATCGCGAGGTTGCCGATGCCGGCGAGCGCGTCGGCCGGCGGGAACACCGCGTCGGGCCCGTCGATCCAGCGCACGTGGCACGGCAGCGTCGCCAGTACCTTCACGAGCGCGGTGCCGATGTGCCCGGCGCCGAACAGCACGACGGGGAACGCATACGGCGCGATCGTTTCGGTCATCAGCGACACGCCGCCGGTTTCCCACAGCAGGCAGTCGGCACGCGCGGCTTCCGATTCGGGCTCGCTCAACAGCGGCGCGCCCGGCGAGGGGCCGAATGATACGCTACGCACGGTCGCGGCGCCGGCCGCGACACGCTTCGCGAGCGACATGATCCAGCCGAGATCGCCGACGTCGAGCCGCTCGAACGCGAGCACCACGGCGCCGCCGCAGCACTGGCCGAGGCTCGGGCCGAGCGCGAGCCGTTCGAGCCGGCGCGCGTGCGGCACGTGCGCGCCGTCCTTCAGCAGATGCCGCGCGATCTCGATCGCCGTCCATTCCAGATGACCGCCGCCGATCGTATGGCGGGCCGTGTCGCGCGTGACGAGCATCTTGGTGCCGGCTTCGCGCGGCGCGGAACCGTCGGTGTGCGCGACCGTCACGAGCACGGCCGCTTCGCCGTGCGCGAGCAGTTGCTGCAGATCGCCGAGCCAGGCTTCCATCAGCACACCCCGTGCGAAACGACGCGGCACGACACGCGGCGCGGGCTGGCGAGCGTGGCGGCAACGATGACGGACGGGAGCGGGGCGGGCCGGCCGCACGGCGAATGCGGTGCGGCGGCGGCGCGGGGACGGTGCGCGCGGACGGCACCGCCGGATGCGCGGACGCCATGAGGATGACGGATGCGGATGGTTTGCGTTGTCATGATGAATCCAGTCGACATTGCGGATCGGGCGCGCGTTACGCAGGGGTGGTGAGACCGCCTGGCCTCGCGCACGTAGATCGCCATCCAGTCCCGAAGATAGCACCGCACGGCGACGGGAACATCGCGGGGCGCTGATCCGGGCTATCAGGAGGCGATCATGTCGATCATAGGCCCGCCGCTCGGGATCGGGGCGCCGATGCGTGCGCATCGGGCCAAAACGCAGGCGTGGCGGGGCTGGGCGCGGAAGTCGCGCGATGCGCGTTCGCCCGGCTATCCGGGCGGCGGCGAAGTAGGTGTTTACGCGGGGCCGCCCAGGTACGGCCGGTCAGGGGCGACCGGCCGGGCCGGTTCGGCGGGTGCTCCGGTGCCGGGCTTGCCGGCCGGCGGCGTG
>NZ_ASSI01000286.1:0-6010 GCF_000466765.1 Burkholderia sp. AU4i
CGGCGGCCGCGACGTCGGGCCGGCGCCGCAGCAGGTCGCCCGGCGTGCCGGGATCGATGTCGGCGGCCAGCACCGGCAGCGGCACGGGCGTGCCCGCCGACGCGGCGGCCCTCGGGAGATCGAAGCGGCCGATCAGCGCATCCGGCGTCTGCCCGGTCAGCACCGCGAGCCGGTGCTCGTCGACGCCGATCGCCGCCTCGTACACGGCGATCCGCGACGTCGTCGATTCGTACTGCGCGCGCGCCCGCGCCGCATCGAGTTCGGAGCCACGCCCCGCGCCGACGCGCGCATTGATCAGCGCGAGCGTCTGCTTCTGGTTGTCGGCGTTCTCGCGTGCGATCCGCAGCCGCTCCTGCGAGCCGCGCAGGTCGACGTACGTGCTCGCCACCTCGCCGGCGATCGCGACGCGCACCGCGCGCACGTCCGCCGCGCTGGCGGCCGTCTCCGCGCGCTGCGACTCGATCGAACGACGCACGCGACCGAACAGGTCGAGTTCCCACGCCGCATTGATCCCGACGCTGGACGTCGGCGTATCGCGCTGGCTGCGCGGCGCCCCGAACGCCTGGTCCTTGCTCATCAGCTGATGGCCGATCTTCCCGCTCGCGGTGATCGTCGGGTAGCGGTCGAACGTGGCCTGTGACAGCAGCGCATTCGATGCGTCGTAGCGCGACACGGCGACCTGGAGATCCTGGTTCGCCGCGAGCGCCGTGTCGATCAGCTGCGTCAGCTGCGGATCGCCGAAACCGCGCCAGAATGCGGCATCGGCATCGGCCGACGCGTCCGGCGGCGTATCCGGCGTCTTGCCGGACGGCAACGCGTCGCGCTGCGCCGCCGGATGCGCGTCGCGGGCAAACCGCTCGGCCGTGGCCGTATCGGGCCGCCTGAAATCGGGGCCGACCGCGCATGCGGCGAGCGTCACCGACATCGCGAGCGCGGAAAGACGGAAAGCGGCGCTCATCGGTTTTCTCCTTCGAGGGTGCCGTGGTGTTCGCTCCACACGGCCGGCGTGCCGCCCGCGAGCTTGCGGATCGCCACATAGAACACGGGCGTCAGGAACAGCCCGAACAGCGTGACGCCGAGCATCCCCGCGAACACGGTGATGCCGGTGGCGGCCCGCACTTCGCTGCCCGCGCCGCCGCCGATCAGGAGCGGCACCGAACCCGCGATGAACGCGACCGACGTCATCACGATCGGACGCAGCCGCAGCTTGCACGCTTCCAGCGCGGACTCGATCACGCCCTTGCCCTGGATTTCCAGCTCGCGCGCGAACTCGACGATCAGGATCGCGTTCTTGCACGCCAGCCCCATCAGCACGACGAGCCCGACCTGCACGAACACGTTGTTGTCGCCCCCCGACAGCCACACACCGAACAGTGCCGCACAGATGCACACGGGCACGATCAGGATCACCGCGAGCGGCAGCGTCCAGCTCTCGTACAGCGACGCGAGCACGAGGAACACGAGCATCACCGCGAGCGGGAACACGACGATCGCCGCGTTGCTCTGCGTGACCTGCTGGTAGCTGAGGTCGGTCCACTCGAGCACGATCCCCGGCGGCAGCACGTCCTTCGCGATCTGCTGCAGCTTCTCGATCGCCTGCGACGACGACATCACCTTCGGATCGGCGTCGCCGATCAGGCTGGCGGCCGGATAGCCGTTGTAGCGGACGACCGGGTCGGGCCCGTACGCGGGCGCCACCGTCACCATCGAGCCGATCGGCACCATCTCGCCCTTCGCGTTGCGCGTGCGCAGGTTCGCGATATCGGCGGCCGTCTGCCGGTGGCCGGCATCCGCCTGCGCCATCACGCGGTACACGCGGCCGAACAGGTTGAAGTCGTTCACGTACATCGAGCCGAGATAGACCTGCAGCGTACTGAACAGGTCGGTCAGCGCGACGCCCTGCGCCTTCGCCTTCAGCCGGTCGACCTTCACCTCGAGCTGCGGGATGTTCGCCTGGTACGAGCTGACCGGGTAGCTCATCCCCGGCGTCTTCGCGACCGCGGCCTGGAACGCGGTGAGCGCGTTCTGCAATGCGCCGTAGCCGAGCCCGCCGCGATCCTCCAGGTACAGCGAATACCCCGAGCCGTTGCCGAGGCCCTGGATCGGCGGCGGCATCAGCGCATAGGTGATGCCGCCGCCGATGGTCGCGAAGCGTGCGTTCAGGTCCGCGTTGATCTGCGCGGCGCTGCGATGGCGCTGGTCGAACGGCTTCAGGATCACGTACGAGTTCGTGATGTTCGGCGTGTTCACGCCCTGCAGCGCATTCAGCCCGGCAAACGCCGGCACCATCTCGACACCGTCGGTGCCGAGCGCGATCTTCGTCATCTGCTCGGTCACTTCGCTGGTGCGCGCCAGCGACGCGCCTTCCGGCAGCTTCGCGCCCGCGAACAGGTACAGCTTGTCCTGCACCGGGATGAAGCCGCCCGGCACCGCATTGAGCAGTAGCGCGGTCGCCCCGAGCAACGCCGCATAGACCGCGAACACCACCCCGCGCCGCTTCAGCGTGCGCGAGACGACGCCGTGGTAGCGGTCCGAGCTGCGGTCGAAGAAGCGGTTGAACGGACGGAACAGCCAGCCGAACGCGCGGTCGAGCCCGCGCGTGAGCGCATCCTTCGGCGCGCCGTGCGGACGCAGCAGCTTCGCGGCGAGCGCGGGCGACAGCGTCAGCGAGTTGATCGCGGAGATCACCGTCGAGATCGCGATCGTCACCGCGAACTGCCGGTAGAACTGCCCCGTGACGCCCGACATGAACGCCATCGGCACGAACACCGCGCACAGCACGAGCGCGATCGCGACGATCGGCCCCGACACCTCGCGCATCGCCTGGTGCGCGGCGTCGCGCGGGCTCAGGCCCTGCGCGATGTTGCGCTCGACGTTCTCGACGACCACGATCGCATCGTCGACCACGATCCCGATCGCGAGCACGAGCCCGAACAGCGTCAGCGTGTTGATCGAATAGCCGAGCAGATAGAGCCACGCGAACGTGCCGACCACCGAGACGGGCACCGCGACGAGCGGAATGATCGACGCACGCCACGTCTGCAGGAACAGGATCACGACGAGCACGACCAGCACGACGGCCTCGATCAGCGTGTGCTGCACCGCGCGGATCGAATCGCGCACGAATACCGTCGGATCCCACACGGGACGGTACGCGACGCCGGGCGGGAAGCGCTTCGACAGTTCGTCGAACTTCGCATACACGGCCTTCGCGACTTCGAGCGCGTTCGCCCCCGGCGACAGGAAGATGCCGACCACGGCCGATTGTTTGTCGTTGAAGTACGAGCGCAGCGTGTAGTCGCCCGCGCCGAGCTCGACGCGCGCGACATCGGACAGCTTCACGACCTGGCCGTCGTCGCCGTTGCGCAGCACGATGTCGCCGAACTCCTGCGCCGTGCGCAGCCGGCCGCGCACGTTGATCGACAGGAGGAAGTCGTTTTTCTTCGGCGTCGGCTCCGCGCCGAGCTGGCCGGCCGACACCTGCACGTTCTGCTCGCGCACGGCGGCGATCACGTCGCTCGCGGTCAGCCCGCGCGACGCGAGCCGGTTCGGGTCGAGCCACAGCCGCATCGCGTAGTCGCCGGAGCCGGACAAGCCGACGTCGCCGACACCGGTCAGCCTCGACAGCTCGTCCTTCACGTGCAGCGTCAGGTAGTTGCGCAGGTACAGCGAATCGCGGCTGTTGTCCGGCGAATAGAGGCTCACGTACATCAGCGGCGTCGGCGACTGCTTCTGCGTGGTCACGCCGTACTGACGCACCTCGTCGGGCAGGCGCGACAGCGCCTGGCTCACGCGGTTCTGCACGCGCACGGCGGCCGTGTCGGGATCGACGCCCTGCAGGAACGTGACGACGACCTGCAGGCTGCCGTCCGACCCGGCAACCGACTTCATGTACATGATGCCTTCGACACCGTTGATCGCCTCTTCCAGCGGTTCGGCGACCGATTCGGCGATTTCCTTCGGGTTCGCGCCCGGGTACGTCGCCCGCACGACGACGCTCGGCGGCACGACTTCCGGGTATTCGCCGGCGGGCAGCATCGGAATCGAGATCAGGCCGATCGCGAAGATGACGATCGACAGCACGACCGCGAAGATCGGCCGGTCGATGAAGAATCGGGAGAAATCCATCGTATCGCTCCCGTCACTGCGCGGCCGGCGCGCCGGCATCGGCGACGGCCTGCGTACGGTTGCCCGATCCGCTGCCCGGCTCGTTGCCCGTGCCATTACCAGCACCGGCATCGGCGCGGGCGGGGAGTGCCTTCGGCTTCACCTGCGCGCCCGGATAGTAGATCCGCTGCATGCCGTCGACGACCACGCGGTCGCCCGCCTGGATCCCCTTCTCGATGATCCGCTCGCCGTCCAGCCCGCGGCCGATCGTCACGTCACGGCGCAGTGCCTTGTCGCCGGGGCCGATCACATAGACGTACTTACGGTCCTGGTCGGTGAGCACGGCCTTGTCGTCGACGAGCAGCGCATCCTGGTCGCGGCCGCTGACGAGCTGCACGCGCGCATACAGGCCGGGCGTAAACGCATGGTCCGCATTCGGCAGCCGCACGCGCGCGCGGATCGTGCCCGTCTGCGGGTCGAGACGGTTGTCGAGGAAATCGACGGTGCCCGCATGCGGGAAGCCCGTCTCGTTCGCGAGGCCCACGCGAACCGGATCGGCGCCGATCGCGCGATGCGTCGGGTCGGCACGCCGTGCGTTGTAGCGCAGGTAGCTCTGTTCGTCGCAGTCGAAATACACGTAGACGGGGTTCTGCGACACGACGGTCGTCAGCAGCGTGTCGTCCGCGCGCGCCAGATTGCCGACGGTGGCGACCGCGCGGCCGACGCGGCCCGCGATCGGCGCGCGCACTTCGGTGAAACCGAGATTGAGCTTCGCATCGGCGACGGCCGCATCGGCCGCCTGCAGGTCCGCCCGCGCCTGCTCGGCCGTGGCGCGCGCGTTGTCGAGTTCTTCCTGCGACGTCGCATGCGCATCGATCAGCGTCTGCACGCGCTTGAGCTGCACGTTCGCGAGGCTCGCGGCCGCGCGGGCCCGCTGCAGCTGCGCGTTCGCGCGATCGAGTGCGATCCGGTACGGGCGCGGGTCGATCTCGAACAGCAGCGCGCCCTGCGCGACCAGGTCGCCCTCCTTGTAGGCGACGCGCTGCAGATAGCCGCTCACGCGCGGCCGCAGTTCGACTGCGTCGACCGCTTCGACGCGTCCGTTGAATTCGTCCGCGAGGCGGATCGTGCGCGGTGCGATGGTGGCAACGCCGACTTCGGGAAGGGCCGGGGCCGACGGTGCGCCTTTGCCGTCGTGACAGCCCGACAACGCCAGCAGCAGTGCACAAGCCGCGCCCAAAGGCGACGTCCTGCGTAGGGATAAGGAGAGCATGATGCCTCGCGACGGGTTAAACTGGCGCGTAGCATAAAAGTTGAAGTTAACTTCAAGTCAAGCTTTCCCGGAGGGGTGTCATGGGTATCCAGGAAATCCCGCAATGGCCGCTGATGTCGATTCGCGAAGTGGCCGCGCGCAGCGGCGTGCCGGCGTCGACATTGCGGTTCTACGAGACGCGCGGGCTCATCAAGTCGCACCGCAACGGCTCGAGCCATCGCCACTATTCGCGCGCGGTGCTGCGGCTGATCGCGTTCATCGTGTTCGCGCAGAAGATCGGCTATTCGCTCGACGAGATCGCCGAGCAGCTCGTCAGCCTGCCCGAGGACACCGCGCCGAGCAACAAGGATTGGCAGCGGCTGTCGCGCGGCTGGAAACAACGCGTCGCGAGCCGGATCGAGGAGCTGCAGCGGCTCTACATCAACCTCGACGAATGCATCGGCTGCGGCTGCCTGTCGCTGAAGCGCTGCAAGCTGACGAACCCGGAAGACCGCGCGGGCCGCAACGGGCCCGGCGCGCGGCGCTGGCTCGGCGATGCGCCGCCCACGGACCTCGAATGACCGACGGCCGGGCGAGGCGCGCGACGCCGTGCCCGGCCGCCGGTACGGATGGCGTCACCCGACGCGCCAG
>NZ_ASSI01000287.1:0-2898 GCF_000466765.1 Burkholderia sp. AU4i
GACCCAGGGCGGGGCCCGGCCGAACGGCAAGCCGGCGAACGCGCCGCGCGATCCGGCCGTGCGCCGCGTGCGCCCGTGCGAACAGGACGCCGCGTGCGAGCACGCGCTGTTCGACCTGAACCGCTATTACCAGAAGCTGCGCCGCAAGATGCCCGCGCATTCGGCCGCGACGCTCGTACGCGCGCAGCGCGCGTGGGTCGGGTTCCGCGATGCGACGGCGCCGCTCGTCGGCGAGGACGGCCGTGTCGACCTGATCGGCGCGCGCATCGCGACGATGAAACGGCTGTCGGAGACGGCGGGCAATAGATAACGGCGCAGTTCGGACTACAGATCGGCAGATCAGGCGGTAACCGGAGTTGAGGAACACGCCATGAATGTCGGCACGGCGCGCGAAACGAATGCGTCAACGATCGCTATCTCGCGCGGATCCTCGAATGGGATTCCGGTGCTCCAGCCTCAAACGTTACAAACGGAGAACAGCAGCGCGGTAGCCGTCGCTGGCGCTCGCCTTGAGCAGTCGGTTCTTGATGCCGGCCTTCGTCGTCGTATCCGCTTTGAGCAGGTTCGGGCAGATGCGACTCAGGATCGCAAAGTTCTGGGTGGCGTTGTTGACGCGAACCCTGCACTGGTCTTCGCCGAAGGCCATGTCCAGCACCCAGTGCAATCTGCTCTCGATACGCCAATGCGCCCGCACGGCCTGCGCGATTCGCGCTGCGTCGGGAGGCAGGCTCGACACGTAGTAAGGCCGCTCGACCGTCTTGGTATCGCCGATCTCTCGAGTGGCCTCGACCATCACGATCGAACGCAGGCCGGGCCATAAGTCCGGATCAGGCTCGCAGTACGCAAGGACATCGCTGGCGATACACCGGCGCGTTTCGATACGGCCGTGATCCTTGTCGATTTCCTGATGTTCGGTGGCGTGATCCCGATAGGCGTGCGGCACACGCTCGACGGCCTCACGTGCATGGCGCATTCGTGCCAACGGCGTCGGCAGATTGTTCCCGACCGCCAGCACATAGTCGCGGCCTGCCTCGACTATGTGCGTGGCAATCTGACGCCGGCATCCCATCGCATCGAGCGTGACGATCGCGCCCTTGAGCAGCAGCACATCGAGCAGTTCCGGAATGGCGGTAATCTCGTTGCTCCCGTCGGCGGTGCGCACTTGCCCCAGCAACATGCCAAGCTGGTTTGCCCACGCCAAGACCACGTGGATGCCATGCGGATTCGCGCTACGCGAGCCTCGCACGGTTTTGCCGTCGATCGCGACCACTTCATCGGCCGGCACCGGGCAGAGTCCGCGCATCCAGCGAACGAAACGGGTTTCGAATTCCAGCGGATCGAGTGCCGCGAATCTCCGACCGAGCGTATCGTGCGATGGAATCCCGCGCTCCAGCGGTACGTACCAGCGCAACCAGTCGAGTTTCGACTCACCCCAGACCAGAATCGCGCCCCAACTGTCTGCCCCCGACAGAATCGCGCACAGCGAGACAACCAGGATCTCTCGCACATCATGCGGGACGGCCGGCTGCGCGGATCCGTCAATCTCCCGAATGCTTCTTCGATACCCAACACATCCCGCTGCAAGACGGGCTGTCGCACGGTGCTCTCCGGGCGAAAAACCGTCACTACATCCTGCTTCGGACTTGCTTGCAAGCAAACGGAAGCCTTCTTTAACGATTTACACGTTTCATGCGATTGCCATGGTCAAATCGCCAGGACACCCTACTTTCAGATTCGTCCCATAGACATTGATTTCGCAATAGTCAATCGTTGCTGTTTGGCATTCAGCGAGCAGCCCGACTATGGCTATCCGATCCGATCTGCGCTTTACCTTTACCGTTGGCGACGAGGCGTTCGAGGTCGTCGAGTTCACGCTGCAGGAAGGGTTGTCCGACACTTTCCTGTTACAGGTGGAACTGGCGAGTGCGAATCCTGCCATCGACTTTGGCGAGGTGCTCGATCGTAACGGCCTGCTCACGATTTGGCAGGGCGGGCAGCCGGTGCGTTACGTGCATGGCGCCATCTCATCGTTCGTGCAGCGTGACACGGGCTTTCGACGTACTCGCTATTCCGCGGTGGTCGAGCCGCGTTTGGCACGACTGAAGCTGTCCTCTGATTGGCGCATCTTCCAGACGCTGAGCGTACCCGAGATCGCTACGGCCGTGCTCAAGGCACACAATCAAACGCTGGACTACGAGCAGCGTGTCACCAACGAGCATCTGGCGCGCGAGTATTGCGTGCAGGCTGGCGACACCGACTACGACTTCATCGAACGTATTTTGCGCGAAGAAGGCTTCTTCTACGCCTTCCAGCACAAGGCCGACGGTCATCGGTTGATCCACTGCGATCGGCTGTTTATCTACGGTCGGCAGCAGGGCGAGCCGGTGCTGTATAACCCGACACCGGGCGGCGACCAGCCGCAGCCAGGCCTGCGCACCTTCGCCTATACCGAGAACGTACGCACCGCGCGGCAGGTGCAGCGCGACTACACCTTCAAGAGCCCGCGCTTTCCGCACGAGTACCCGCGCGAGGGCACCGACCTCGATCACCAGAGCCGCGGCTACGCGCGCTACGACTATCCGGGCCGCTACAAGCACGAATCCAGCGGCAAGGCCTTTACGCAGGACCGCCTGCGCGGTCACCGTCGCGATGCGCGCATCGCGCTGGCGAACGGCGACGATGCGCGCCTGCAACCGGGAGTCGCTTTCGATTTCACCGGCCACCCGCGTGAGGACATGAACCGCGGCTGGCGTCCGGTCAGCATCGTCCATCACGGCGTGCAATACACCAGCCAGGCGGAGGAGGGCGCTGACGCGCAGCAAGGCACGCACTACCGCTACGAAGCGGTGCTGGTGCCGGACGATGCCGAGTGGCGCGCCGAGCCGCTGCCGCGCCCGC
>NZ_ASSI01000288.1:0-7070 GCF_000466765.1 Burkholderia sp. AU4i
GCGCTGCCCGCCGACAGGCCTAACAGCGCGATGGCGCCGAGGGCCGGCCCGAGAAGCGCGCCACGCATCGCGCCACCGTGCCGCGCGCGACGCTCGCGTCGCATCGCGCCGCCCTTTCCGGCTGCCTTTGGCCTCCTGATCATTTCATTCGTCTCCATGCTTGTATTCCGCCGTGGTGTGCCCCGCACCGCGCGGCGTGCTGTTGTCGCGAAGCAGCGTGCGAGAACCGTGCCAGCCGCATCGGCGCGCCGCCCGCGCGCGTCGCCGCGCAAGGCGTGCGTGACACCGGCGCGGGCGGCGCTCCACCTGTCACGGATGCCGCGCCACCTGTCATGTTTGGCAACACTGCGCGCGTGGAGGTGTACCTGAATGCAACACCTTCGTTGCCACGTGCGCGCGACGCGCACCGACGCCGCACGACGCACGATGCGCCCGTGTGCCGCGTCACACCGGCTTCGCGCCGCGATGGCATGCGACTTGCGTGAACGGCAGCGCACTCGGCCCGGAATCCCCACCGTGCCGGCGCGACGAATCGTTCGCGGCGGTGCGACCACAATGACTCAGGAGACAACCATGAAGAAACTCTCGGCTTCAGCGAGCCGGCTGGCGACGATCGGCATCGCGGCGGCAGCGGCCGTCGCGTTGAACCCCGGCCTCGTCGAAGCGGCCGCGGACTACCCGGCCGTGACCTACCAGCGGCTGACCGATGCGCACACCGATCCGGGCTGGCTGACCTACTACCGCACCTACGACGGCCAGTCGCATTCGCCGCTCAAGCAGATCGACGCGTCGAACGCGAAGGAACTCAAGCAGGTGTGGGCCTACAAGTTCCCCGCCGAGCTGAAGCAGGGCTTCGAAGCCACGCCGATCATCAACGGCAACTACCTGTTCGTGACCACGCCGAAGGACAACGTCTACGCATTCGATGCGAAGAGCGGCAAGCAGCTGTGGAAATACGAACCGAAGCTTGGCGCGGCATCGTTCAAGACCGCATGCTGCGACGTCGTCAACCGTGGCGTTGCGCTGTACGGCAAGAACGTCTACGTCGCGATGCTGAGCGGCGAGGTCGTGGCGCTCGATGCGCAGACGGGCAATCTCGTCTGGAAGAAGCAGATGTTCGAGCCGGGCCTCGGTTATGCGTTCTCGCTCGCGCCGCTCGCGCTGGACGGCTCGATCATCGTCGGCACCTCCGGCGGCGAATACGGGATTCGCGGGTACATCGCCGCGCTGAACCCCGAAGACGGCTCGCTGGTCTGGAAGCGCTACACGATCCCGAGCCCCGGCGAAAAAGGCGCGGACACCTGGCCCGACGGGATGCAGGCACACGGCGGCGGCGCCGCCTGGCTGACGGGCACGTACGATGCGGCAAGCCGCACGCTGTACTGGGGCGTCGGCAACCCCGGCCCGTGGCTCGCGGCGCTGCGTCCCGGCGACAACCTGTATTCCGACTCGCTGCTCGCGCTCGATCCGAAGAACGGCAACCTGAAGTGGCACTACCAGTACACGAGCAACGACACGTGGGACTACGACGGCGTCAACACGCCGATCCTCGCGGACATCAAGTACAAAGGCAAGGACTACGATGCGATCATCCACGCCGACCGCAACGGCTTCTTCCATGCGATCGATCGCACGACCGGCAAGCTGATCTACGCGGAGCCGTTCGTCACGGCAACGTCGGTCACCGGCTACACGGCCGACGGCAAGCCCATCGCGGACCCGTCGAAGTTCCCGAAGGCCGGCACGACGATCGACACGTGCCCGAGCTTCCTCGGCGGCAAGAACTGGTGGTCGGTGTCCTACGACCCCGCGCGCCACATCGCGGTCGTCCCTTCCCTTCACGCGTGCATGAGCCTGTCCGGCAAGTCGGTCAGCTACATGGAAGGCCTGCCGTATCTCGGCGAAGGCTTCGAGATCAAGCCTGAACCGGGCAGCCAGGGTTACGGCGAACTGCAGGCCATCGACGTGAACACCGGCAAGAAACTGTGGGGCCACTGGTCGAAGAAGCCGTGGAACGGCGGCGTCGCGACCACCGCGAGCGGTCTTGCGTTCAGCGGCTCGCTCGACGGCCACCTGTATGCCTTCGACACGGCGACCGGCAAGGTGCTGTGGGAAAGCCCGCAGCTCGCGAGCGGCATCATCGCGCAGCCGTCGGTGTACGAGGTCGACGGCAAGGAATATGTCGCGGTGCTCGCCGGATACGGCGGCGCGAACCCGATCTGGGGCGGCCCGATGGCCGACGTCGCGAAAGACGTTCCGCGCGGCGGCACGCTCTACGTATTCGCGCTCGACTGAACGCGCGTCGCGCCCGGCATGCGCCCGATCCGGGCGCGACGCCCCCACTGTTTCAACCGGAATGCACGACCATGAAGACTCGACTCGCTCCCCTGACCCTCGCCAGTCTGCTCGCCGCGGGCGTGGCGCTGACCCCGATGTCCGCCGCGGCCGGCGGCGTGCGCGTCTGCACGCTGCCCGGCAGCCCGACCGCCGCCCTCGACATGTCGGTCGCACGTGAAGTGCTGCGCACCGCCGGCATCGCCGCCTCGTTCAACCGGCGCGGCGTGGACGACGACGGCGGCGACGACGGCATCTCAGCCGCCGAACTGAAGCAATCGCTCGAACGCGACTGCGACATGATCGCCGGCTTCCCGCGCTCGGCGATCGCCGATGCATCGAATGCCCGGATGAATTTCTCGCAGGGGTATCTGCGCTCCAGCTACGTCAGCGTGACGCTGCGCGACGCGCATGCATCGTCCACCGGCAAGGAAACGATCGCGGCCACGTACTCGAGCCCGTCGCAACTGATCGCGGCACAGGCGACGAATGCCCGCTTCGATCTCGAGAACACGTCCGAGAAGACCATCGACGCGCTCGCGACCGGTCGCGCCCAGCGCGCGATCGTCTGGTATCCGAGTGTCGTGGCGTACCGGCGTGCGCATCCCGGCCAGCCGTTCCGGATCGCGGCCACGGCGTCGCCGTACTCGGACTGGCAGCTCGCGTTCGCGTTCGGCCCCGATCGGGACGCGCTGCGGCAGCGCATCGACGCAGCGTTGTCCCGGCTGAATGCCACCGGCCGGATCGCCGCGCTCACACGCGGCTGGAACCTGCCGGAAAACATCGCTCAAGCGGCCAACACGCCGTCGCGCGGCCGCTTCCTCGACGGCGCGGTCGCGTCTGCCGGGCATTCGCGCACCGGCGTGCTGCTCGCCGGCGGAACGTCCGCGACGGGCGGCTTCATCAAGGTCTCAGCGAGTGACGACAGCGGCGTGCCGTCGTTCGACAGTTCGCAGGCACAGCACGGCAAGAAGCTCTATATCGATGCCTGCGCGAAATGCCACGGCGACCAGCTCGAAGGCAATACCGCTCCCGCGCTGAGCGGGGAATCCTTCGCGCCCGAGGGCAAGTCGCACATCACGGTCGGCGGCATCTTCCAATACATGTCGAACAACATGCCGGCCGATCGCCCCGGCAAGATGACGGCACAGGAATACGAGGACCTGATGGCGTTCCTGCTCTATTCGAACGGTTATGACGCGTCGAAGAGCAAGCTGACCGCCGATGTCGCCACCTCGTCGAAGGCGCCGCTCGTCGCCGGCCCGCGCAAATAACGCCTTTCTCCCTTCGTTTCGATCGACCGCCGCGCCGGGAAGCAATCCCGGCGCGCGGGGCCGTACTTTTTTATTAAGGAAAACCACATGATCTCCCGCACTCGCAGAACCTTCATCGTTCAGACCGCCGGCCTGTGTGCCGCACTCGCAGCCGGAACCGGCGCATTCGCGGCAGCGCCGCTCGTCGACGAAAACGACGCAGCCGCGAAGACGCTCGGTTACCGCGCGAAGGCAACGACCGTCGATGCAGGCAAGTTCCCGAAGTACCAGGCCGGCCAGACGTGCTCGAACTGTCGCTTCTACAAGGCCGGCGCCGGCGAATCCTCGGGCACGTGCCCGATGTTCGGCGGCAAGGCGGTTGCCGCCGAAGGCTGGTGCAACGTCTATGCAAAGCTTGCTTGATCCCGGGAGCGGGCGCGAACACGACAGCGTGCCGCGCGGCGGCACGAACGCGGAGCGCACCGACCGTTTGAATGCGCTGGTCGCGCTGGGCATCGGGCGCGGCTACGTGACGCGCGGTGAAATCGTCGACGCGTTGCCCGACGATGCGGCAGACGGCGCGGATTTCGACGCCGCCGCGTCGATGCTCGGCGAATGGGGGATCGAGGTTCGCGAGCACGTCGACTCGCGAAGCGCATGGACGCTCGATCGTCATTTCGCGCGAGCGGCGGACACGACGTCGCCGCTCGCCGACGCGTCGGCCCCGCTCGCGACCGCCGATCTGCTCGCGGCCCGCACGAGCGATCCCGTGCGCATCTACCTGCGCGAAATGAGCGCGACACCGCTGCTCGACCGTGAAGAAGAGATCGCGCTCGCGCTTCATCTGGAAAGCGGGCGCGCGGCGTGCATCGACGCATTGTGCCGCGACCCGGCTGCGCTCGACGCCGTCGCGTCGATCGCCGGCGACATCCGCGCCGGCAAGGTGGCGGCATCGGTCTACGTGACGGGGTTCGTCGGCGACGCCGAATCGCTCGATGAAGCGCGCGCGGCTTTGCCCGGGGAATCGCCCGGCAATGCAACGGCACCTGATTCAACCATCGAATCACCGGAGGGGGAGGACGACACGGACCGCGCGCCGGACAGCCCCGCATGGCGCGACAGCGTCGTTGCATCGCTCGACCGCGCCGGCGCGCTGGCCGCCGGGATGCAGCACGCATTGCGCACCGGCGGTTTCGCGTCGGCCGGTTACCGGGCGCTGCTTCGCGAGGCCGCCGCGTCGACCGGCAGGATCCGCTTCACCGCACGCGCGATCGAACGCATCGGGCACGCGATTCGAGACCGTGCGACGCAAGCACGCAAGTTCGAGAAGCGCATCGTCGACATCCTGGCCGAATCGGGCATCCGCACCGATTCGCCGCGCCGTGACCTCTTCATGCCATGCGACGACGTGCGCGCATGGATGACCGACTGCATCGCCGCGCATGCCGACTGTACCGCCGCCCTCACCCGCCGCGCGCCGGCGCTGATCGAAGCACGCGCCGCGCTCGCCGGCCTCGCCGGCGAGTCGAGCCTGCCGCTCGACATCGCGATCGCGATCGACGCGCGACTGTCGCGTATCGAGCGCGCGATGCAGCCTGCAAGAACGAAGCTGTTCCAGAGCAATCTGCGGCTCGTCGTGTCGATCGCCAAGCGCTATCCCGATCGCGGCCTGCAGTTTCTCGACCTGATCCAGGAGGGCAATCTCGGCCTGATGAAGGCCGTCGATCGCTACGATCACCGGCGCGGCTTCAAATTCGCGACGTATGCGACCTGGTGGGTCCGGCAGGCCATCACGCACGCGATCGCCGATCAGGGCCGCACGATCCGCGTGCCCGCGCATACGGTCGACGCGATCAACAAGCTGTCGCGCCTCGCGCGAACGCATGCGCAACGAACCGGCGAGGTTGCCGGCGCCCCGACGCTCTCGGCGCAGATGCGGATCCCGGTCGACAAGGTGCGGGACCTGATGGATATCGTGCGCGAGCCCATCTCCGCGGACCTGCCCGTTTCGCCCGATCACGACCTCACGTTGTGCGACGTCGCGATCGACCACGCCGCGCCGACCCCGGAAGAATCCGCGAGCGCCCGCCAGCTTCGCGCGGCGGTTGCGGCGCTGATCGACCGCCTGCCGGCACGCGAAGCGTGGATTCTTCGCTTGAGGTACGGCATCGACGTCGAAAGCGAGTATTCGCTGCGCGAGATCGGCCGGCAACTGAACCTGTCCGCCGAACGCGTTCGCCAGATCGAAGTGTCGGCGCTCGAACGGATCAGACAGTTCGGGCACGCACCGGCGCTTCGGTCGCTGATCGCCTGACGCCGCCAGGTCGCCCCACCGCGCTCCGGAACGAGCGGCCGATCACCTTCCCCGGCGCGCGCCACCTGTTGAGGACTGCAACACGATGTGCTGCATTTATGAACGGCCGGCTTCGGCTTGACGGTATCCACCCCGTCGCCCGTTCGACCGGATCGCTCGCAACGCGCACGGTGCGCCGCGACTTTCGCCGAATGCGCGCATCGATCGTTGACGCTGGCACGCATGTTGCGTTTTCCGGAACAGCAGCCCTGCATCCCAAGAACGCATGGAGACACGCTTGTCCACGATTGAATCGGTTCTTCACGAAACCCGCCAGTTTGCGCCGCCCGCGGCGCTCGAGCAGGCGGCGACCATTTCCGGCATGCCGGCCTATCGCGCGCTCGTCGCCGAGGCCGAGCGCGATTACGAAGGCTTCTGGGCGCGTCTCGCGCGCGAGGGCCTCGCGTGGCACAAGCCGTTCACCAAAGTGCTCGACGAGTCCAACGCGCCGTTCTACAAGTGGTTCGACGACGGCGAACTGAACGCGTCGTACAACTGCCTCGACCGTCACGTCGAAGCCGGCAACGGCGAGCGCGTCGCGGTGATCTTCGAAGCCGACGACGGCACCGTCACGCGCGTCACCTATGCGGATCTCCTCGCGCGCGTGTCGCGTTTCGCGAATGCGCTTAAGAAGCGCGGCATCGGCAAGGGCGACCGCGTCGTCATCTATATCCCGATGTCGATCGAAGGCATCGTCGCGATGCAGGCCTGCGCGCGCATCGGCGCGACGCACTCGGTCGTGTTCGGCGGCTTCTCCGCGAAGTCGCTGAACGAGCGGCTCGTCGACGTCGGCGCGACGGCACTGATCACGGCCGACGAGCAGGCACGCGGCGGCAAGACGCTGCCGCTCAAGAGCATCGCCGACGAGGCGCTCGCGCTGGGCGGCTGCGAAGCGGTGAAGAGCGTGATCGTCTATCGCCGCACCGGCGGCAAGATCGACTGGCATGCCGACCGCGACCTTTGGATGCACGAACTGACGGCCGCCGAGTCCGACACGTGCGAGCCGGAATGGGTGAGCGCCGAGCATCCGCTGTTCATCCTGTATACGTCGGGCTCGACCGGCAAGCCGAAGGGCGTGCAGCACAGCAGATCGGAAGAGCACACGTCTGAACTCCAGTCACGTGAAACGA
>NZ_ASSI01000289.1:0-17717 GCF_000466765.1 Burkholderia sp. AU4i
AGCGTGCGCCGCGTGCCGCCGCCTGCCAGCATCGCGTCGAGCGTGCCTTCGCCGCCGTCGGCCATCGGGCAGCAGCGCACGACGGCGTCCGGCCGGGCGCGGCGGATGCCGGTGGCGATCGCGTCCGCGACCTGCTCGGCGGAAAGCGAGCCTTTGAACGAATCGGGCGCGATGACGACGACAGGCGCGGACGGGTGTTGCGGCATGGTGTCTCCGGAAGGCGTGATTGGTGTGAAGAATATTGGGGCGCGACGGCGATGCACCCTCATTCGGAGCTTACAGGATGGCGGGCCCGTGGTGGATACGGCACGCGGCATAGCGGCGATCCGCGCGCATTGCCGTGCGAAGGGCTGCCGGCGCGGTGCGGACGCACGCGCGTCGCGCCGATCTGGCGGTGTGAGGAAAATTGTTTGCTAGAATAGTCGATTCTTCCGGCCAAAGCCGTGCTCCGAGCCGCTTGCGCTAGCCATCCGGCGCGTGCAGGGATGGCGTGGCGCTCCGGCGCGGCGAGTGTATGTGACGCACATCACGCCGCAGGCAGGCACGGCAAGGAAAACCCGATTCGCTCGAATAATTTTAGGACGATTGAAGCCATGGCTAACGTTGTTGAGAACCTCGGCAAGCTTGAACGCCGCGTGACGATTTCCCTGCCGAAAGACACCGTGCAGAAGGAAATCGACGCCCGTATCCAGAAACTCGCGAAGAACGTGCGCATGCCGGGTTTCCGCCCGGGCAAGGTGCCGCTGAAGATGGTCGCGCAACAGTACGCGGGTCAGGTCGAAGCGGAAGTGCTGAGCGACAAGATCGGCCAGGAATTCTTCACGATCAGCCGCGCGGAAAACCTGCGCGTCGCCGGCCAGCCGAGCTTCGAGCCGAAGCAGGAGCAGGCTGAAGATGCATACGCGTTCGACGCGACGTTCGAGGTCTACCCGGAAGTCAAGATCGGCGATCTGGCGACGGCTGAAGTCGAGCGCTCGACGACGTCGATCGGCGACGCCGAAATCGACCGTACGCTCGACATCCTGCGCAAGCAGCGCGTGCACTTCCACGCACGCGGCGAAGCCGGCGAGCACGGCGACGGCGGCGCGGACACCGCAGCGAAGAACGGCGACCGCGTGACGGTCGACTTCGTCGGCAAGATCGACGACGTCGCGTTCCAGGGCGGCACGGCCGAAGATTTCCCGTTCGTGCTCGGCGAAGGCCGCATGCTGCCGGAATTCGAAACCGCGGCGCTGGGCCTGAAGGTCGGCGAACAGCGTACGTTCGACCTCAAGTTCCCGGATGACTACCACGGCAAGGACGTGGCAGGCAAAACGGCCCAGTTCACGGTCACGATGAAGAAGATCGAGTGGCCGCACCTGCCGGAAATCGACGGTGAATTCGCGAAGTCGCTCGGCATCGAAGACGGCGATCTCGCGAAGATGCGCGCCGAGATCAAGGAAAACCTCGAGCGTGAAGCGAAGCGCCGCACGCAATCGATCGTCAAGAACCAGGTGATGGACGCGCTGCTGAAGATCTCCGAACTCGACGTGCCGAAGGCGCTGATCGAGCAGGACCAGCAACGCCTCGTCGAAATGGCTCGCCAGGATCTGGCGCAGCGCGGCGTGCCGAACGCGAAGGACGCACCGATCCCGGCCGAGATGTTCACCGAGCAGGCAGAGCGCCGCGTGAAGCTGGGCCTCGTGCTGGCCGAGCTGGTGAAGTCGAACGGCCTCGAAGCGAAGCCGGAACAGATCCGCGCGGAAGTCGACGAGTTCGCGAAGAGCTACGAAGACCCGAAGGAAGTGGTCCGCTGGTATTATTCGAACCAGCAGCGCCTCGCCGAGATGGAAGCGTTCGTCGTTGAAAGCAACGTCGTCGACTTCGTGCTGGGCAAGGCGAAGGTGACGGACAAGGAAGTGAGCTTCGAGGCACTCGCGAGCGCATCGGCGCAAGCGTAAGTGTTGCTCTAGCGGCGTGCCGGCTGTCGGAGCGACGGCCCGCACGCCGTTTTTACGTCAAGCGCACGGTTGCCATTAATATGGCGATTGAGCGGGCGGCTTCCTTCCGTTCAATTTTCCATTCGAACAAGGTTCATTGAATGATCACTCGCGCTGAATTGCTGGACATGCTTGCTTCGAACGCGCCGCAGGGTTTCGAGGCGCAAGCGCTGGGGCTGGTGCCGATCGTCGTCGAAACGAGCGGCCGCGGCGAGCGTTCGTACGATATCTATTCGCGTCTCCTGAAGGAGCGCCTGGTGTTCATGGTCGGTGAAGTGAACGACCAGACCGCCAACCTCGTGGTCGCGCAGTTGCTGTTCCTCGAGAGCGAGAATCCCGACAAGGACATCAGCCTGTACATCAACAGCCCGGGCGGGTCGGTGTCGGCCGGCATGGCGATCTACGACACGATGCAGTTCATCAAGCCGGACGTGTCGACGCTGTGCATGGGCCTCGCGGCGAGCATGGGCGCGTTCCTGCTCGCGTCGGGCGCGAAGGGCAAGCGTTTCGCGCTGCCGAACTCGCGCGTGATGATTCACCAGCCGCTCGGCGGCGCACGCGGCCAGGCATCGGACATCGAGATCCAGGCGCGCGAAATCCTCTACCTGAAGGAGCGGCTGAACCAGTTGCTCGCGCAGCACACGGGCCAGGACGTCGAGCGCATCGCGCGCGACACCGACCGTGATAACTTCATGTCGAGCGAGGATGCGAAGGCGTACGGGCTGATCGACCAGGTGCTGCTGAAGCGCCCGTGAGATTAAGTGGGGTGCCGCCCCGATTCGTGCGGCGCCCCTGCGACTTCCCGAACGCCCAGAGCATCTGCGGCAAGCGCATCCGGTCGGCTCCGGTCGCGCCCTAGGCGCGGTGCCCGGAGCATTCGGCGTATCATGTCATTTACCTGTCCGGAGGCTCTACATTCATGGCGGACAAAAAAGGTTCGAACAGCGAGAAGCTGTTGTATTGCTCGTTTTGCGGAAAAAGCCAGCATGAGGTGAAAAAACTCATCGCGGGCCCGTCGGTGTTCATCTGCGATGAATGTATCGACCTCTGCAACGAAATCATTCGCGACGAGGCGGCTGCCGCCGGCGTCGAGGCCAGCCTGTCCCGGTCGGATCTGCCGAGCCCGCAGGAAATTCGCGACATCCTCGATCAGTACGTGATCGGCCAGGAGCGCGCGAAGAAGATCCTCGCGGTGGCCGTGTACAACCACTACAAGCGCCTGAAGCATCTCGACAAGAAGGACGACGTCGAGCTGTCGAAGAGCAACATCCTGCTGATCGGCCCGACGGGCTCCGGCAAGACGCTGCTCGCGCAGACGCTCGCGCGGTTGCTCAACGTGCCGTTCGTGATCGCCGATGCGACGACGCTGACCGAAGCCGGCTACGTCGGCGAGGACGTCGAGAACATCATCCAGAAGCTGTTGCAGAACTGCAACTACGAGGTCGACAAGGCCCAGCGCGGGATCGTCTACATCGACGAAATCGACAAGATCAGCCGCAAGTCGGACAACCCGTCGATCACGCGCGACGTGTCGGGCGAGGGTGTCCAGCAGGCACTGCTGAAGCTCGTCGAGGGCACGATGGCGTCGGTGCCGCCGCAGGGCGGCCGCAAGCACCCGAACCAGGATTTCATCCAGGTCGACACGACCAACATCCTGTTCATCTGCGGCGGTGCGTTCGACGGCCTCGAAAAGGTGATCACCGATCGTACCGAGAAAACCGGTATCGGCTTCGGTGCGACGGTCAAGAGCAAGCAGGAGCGTGACGCGGGCGAAGTGCTGCGTGAAACGGAGCCGGAAGACCTGATCAAATTCGGTCTGATCCCCGAATTGATCGGCCGCCTGCCGGTGGTCGCGACGCTCGGCAAGCTCGACGAAGCGGCGCTGATGAAGATCCTGGTCGAGCCGAAGAATGCGCTCGTCAAGCAGTATCACAAGCTGTTCGCGATGGAGCGCGTCGAGCTGGAGATCCGGCCGGGCGCGCTGCAGGCAGTCGCCCGCAAGGCGATCCGCCGCAAGACCGGCGCGCGCGGTTTGCGTTCGATCATCGAACAGGCATTGCTCGACGTGATGTACGAGCTGCCGACGATGAAAGGGGTCAGCAAGGTCATCATCGATGAGAACGTGATCGATGGGGACGGCAAGCCCTTGCTGATCTACGAGGACACGCCGAAGGTGGCGGGTTCGAACTGACCGGCTTGCCGACGATGTTCTGCGAAAAAGGCCGTTCATGAGTCCGTGGGCGGCTTTTTTTCGTTTATCTTGTGGGTAACTCTGACTCGAAACGCGGTGGTTACTTTCTTACCGAATATTTCCCGCACTTGAAGGCTTGCAATTCGTTGTGGCGGCCTCAATTAC
The DNA here is from genome assembly GCF_000466765.1 of Burkholderia sp. AU4i. Classification (NCBI taxonomy): domain Bacteria; kingdom Pseudomonadati; phylum Pseudomonadota; class Betaproteobacteria; order Burkholderiales; family Burkholderiaceae; genus Burkholderia; species Burkholderia sp. AU4i. Next base: position 4,336 of record NZ_ASSI01000289.1, read on the forward strand.
CGAACAATTGATTCCACTCATGGGGAAATGAAATGTCAGGCACCCAACTTCTCCCGCCGGAACGCATCACGCTCCCGCTGCTGCCGCTGCGGGATGTCGTCGTTTTCCCGCACATGGTCATTCCGCTCTTCGTGGGCCGGCCGAAATCGATCAAGGCCCTCGAAGCAGCGATGGAAGGCGGCAAGCACATCATGCTTGTCGCCCAGAAAACCGCGGCCAAGGACGAACCGACCGAAAAGGACATGTACGAGGTCGGTTGTATCGCCAACATCCTGCAGATGCTGAAGCTGCCGGACGGCACCGTGAAGGTGCTCGTCGAGGGCCTGCAGCGTGCGAAGGCGTTGTCGATCGAAGAGCAGGAAACGCAATTCTCCTGCGAAGTGATGCCGCTCGAGCCCGATCATGCCGACAGCGCTGAAACGGAAGCGCTGCGCCGCGCGATCGTGTCGCAGTTCGACCAGTACGTGAAGCTGAACAAGAAGATCCCGCCGGAGATCCTCACGTCGCTGTCGGGCATCGACGAAGCGGGCCGCCTCGCCGACATGATCGCCGAACGCCTGCCGCTGAAGCTCGACCAGAAGCAGCACATCCTCGAGATGTTCCCGGTCATCGAGCGCCTCGAGCACCTGCTCGCGCAGCTCGAAGCCGAGATCGACATCCTGCAGGTCGAAAAGCGCATCCGCGGGCGCGTGAAGCGCCAGATGGAAAAGAGCCAGCGCGAGTACTACCTGAACGAGCAGGTCAAGGCGATCCAGAAGGAACTGGGCGAAGGCGAAGAGGGTGCGGATCTCGAGGAGCTCGAGAAGCGCATCAACGCCGCGCGCATGCCGAAGGAAGCGAAGAAGAAGGCCGACGCCGAGCTGAAGAAGCTGAAGCTGATGTCGCCGATGTCGGCGGAAGCCACCGTCGTGCGCAACTACATCGACACGCTGATCGGCCTGCCGTGGCGCAAGAAGAGCAAGGTCAACAACGACCTGTCGAACGCCGAGCAGGTGCTCGACGAAGATCACTTCGGCCTCGAGAAGGTGAAGGAACGCATCCTCGAGTATCTCGCGGTGCAACAGCGCGTGGACAAGGTCAAGGCGCCGATCCTGTGCCTCGTCGGGCCCCCGGGCGTCGGCAAGACCTCGCTCGGCCAGTCGATCGCCCGTGCGACGAACCGCAAGTTCGTCCGGATGGCGCTCGGCGGCGTGCGTGACGAAGCCGAGATCCGCGGCCACCGTCGCACGTATATCGGTTCGATGCCGGGCAAGATCCTGCAGAGCCTCACGAAGGTCGGTGTGCGCAATCCGCTCTTCCTGCTCGACGAAGTCGACAAGATGGGCATGGATTTCCGCGGCGATCCGTCGTCGGCGCTGCTCGAGGTGCTCGATCCGGAACAGAACCACACGTTCGCCGACCACTACATCGAAGTCGACTTCGACCTGTCGGACGTGATGTTCGTCGCGACGTCGAACTCGCTGAACATCCCGCCGCCGCTGCTCGACCGGATGGAAGTGATCCGTCTGTCGGGCTACACGGAAGACGAGAAGGTCAGCATTGCCCAGCGTTACCTGCTGCCGAAGCAGAAGAAGAACAACGGGCTGAAGGAAGGCGAGATCGAGGTCACCGAGCAGGCGATCCGCGACATCATCCGCTACTACACGCGCGAAGCCGGTGTGCGTTCGCTCGAGCGGGAAGTGTCGAAGATCTGCCGCAAGGTCGTGAAGATGCTGCTGCTGAAGAAGGCATCGGGCGCGATCAAGGTCGACGGCGAGAACCTCGATACCTTCCTTGGCGTGCGCAAGTACGACTTCGGCCTCGCGGCGAAGGAAAACCAGGTCGGTCAGGTGACGGGCCTCGCGTGGACGGAAGTCGGTGGCGATCTGCTGACGATCGAAGCCGCGGTGATGCCGGGCAAGGGCAACGTGATCCGCACGGGTTCGCTCGGCGACGTGATGAAGGAGTCGGTCGAGGCGGCACGTTCGGTCGTGCGCTCGCGTTCGCGGCGTCTGGGCATCAAGGACGAAGCGTTCGAGAAGCAGGACATCCACATCCACGTGCCGGAAGGCGCGACGCCGAAGGACGGTCCGTCCGCCGGCGGTGCGATGACGACCGCGCTGGTGTCGGTGCTGACGGGTATCCCGGTGCGTGCCGATGTCGCGATGACGGGCGAAATCACACTGCGTGGTGAAGTCCTGCCGATCGGCGGCCTGAAGGAGAAGCTGCTCGCAGCGCATCGCGGCGGCATCAAGCTCGTGCTGATCCCGGAAGAGAACGTCAAGGATCTCGCCGAGATTCCGGACAACGTGAAGAACGCGATCGAGATCGTGCCGGTCCGCTGGATCGACAAGGTGCTTGAACTCGCGCTCGAGCGTTCGCCGACCCCGCTGCCGCCGGAAGAAGAGGCGAAGGCGGCGGCACCGGTCGCCGATGCGGCGAAGGATGCCGGCTCGACGGAATTCGTCAAGCACTGAGCATCGGAGCGCCGTTCGTTCTGACGGTTGTTCACGAAACCCGCGGCCTGGCCGCGGGTTTTTTTATGCGTCCCGGAATCGTAAGCGCGAGCGTGAAAAATATTCGCGCCGGAGCTTTGCAAAATGATCGGGGATGAATTAAACTTGCGGGCTCGCTGGTTGTTGATGCCGAAACGCAGATCGCAGCCAGAACGAATCGGAAACGGGTGCTTAGCTCAGCTGGTAGAGCGGCGCCCTTACAAGGCGTAGGTCGGGGGTTCGAACCCCTCAGCACCCACCAGTTTCCTGATTCAGCCAGACCAAGGAGCGGTAGTTCAGTCGGTTAGAATACCGGCCTGTCACGCCGGGGGTCGCGGGTTCGAGTCCCGTCCGCTCCGCCAAAAAATGAGAAAGCCCGCCTTGTGCGGGCTTTTTCATTTGTATCGTCGATTGCGCCCGCTGGCGGGCGCGTGACCGCGGAGCGGAGGAAGCCGCCTGCGCGGCTTCCGGCGGAGCGCGACCTTACGATGCCGGGCGAGCGGCATGGCAGCAGACAATCCGACAGGAAATGCCCCGGAGTGCGCAGCCGTCGGAACGGAAAACCCGCGACGGCTCGAACGCGGTCGCGGGTTTTTCATGCTTTCTCGCCGCGGAGGCGCCGGTTTTCCGGCTCGCGCGGAGCGGTATTACTGAACGCGTATTACCGGCGGCAACTTGTAGGTTGCGTTCAGGAGCGGGGCGTCCGGCAAGTAGGTGCGCAGCGTCAGATTGAACGCGCCGGCAGGGGCCGGCAGCCAGTTGCTGGCGGGTACACCCGCGGGTCGCACATGGCTGATGGTGAGCACGAGTGAGCCGTCGCTCGCGAACTGAAAGTTCGACGCCGGATAGGACAGCGCATAGATTCCATCGGGATTCGGATAAAAGAAAGCCTGCGCCTGGTTCGTGCCGGCGTACAGCGTCAACGACCAGAAGGCGCGCGCCGGAGGAAGCTGTCCCGCCGGGAACGTCATCTGATAGACGCCGTTGCCGTCGTAATTCGCCCCCGACGTGTTCGCCGCTCCCGTACTGGTGTAGTAGATCGCTTCGCTGCCGGGCAGCGCACCGAGGCCGTTCAGCGCAACGCGCGCCCGTAGCGTGTACTGGGTTCCGTAGTTGCCGACGTTGGCCGGGCCGCCTGTCCAGCCGTTCGAGCCGGTACTCGTCTGGGCGGCGGCTTGCTGCGTTCCGCCGCCCGTCAGGCTCGCCAGCGCCCGGGCCGCGCCCGCGTCGATCGATGCGACGTCGGCGGACGACGCGTTGAAGGTCTGCGCCGGGCCTATGCCTATCACGTCGAGCGCGTTCGTCGCCTCGGCCGTGTCCTGCGGCGTCGGCGGACTCTTTTTCAAGAGCCGGTTCACGTACTGAAAGTACGACGGCCAGTTGGCATAACCGGGCGGCTTTTGCGTGTCCACGCTGTCCCATGCAGCGACACCGGTTCCAGCAGGGCGCGACACGACCAGTTGATTCTGAACGGCCCACGCGGCGGGATAATCGTTCGCATCGCTCACGTAAGTCCGCGCCAACGCCCACACCGCGTTGGTCGACGAGCGGAGTACGGTGACGCCTGCCGGAGCGGTTCCCTGCCAGTTCGGCCCGACGACCCAGAAGACCTTCGCGACACCGTTGTCGGCGCTCGTGCCGCGAATCGCGAAGTTGTTCGTATAGGCGTCCATCAGCGCGAGGGAGAAGTAGCGGGTGCCGCTGGCGGGCGTGTCGATCTGAATCGGGCCCGCGTCCAGTTGAAGCATGGCGATGGAATACAGCGTGTCGTGATTGGGCTTCGTCACCGAGGTGGACGAAGCATCGGACAGCTGGCGATTGTGCAGAAACGTATTCGGCGCAAGGCCCTGGGCGATGTAGCTCTGTCGGGTTGCGTAGAACTGGTACAGCGCGATCGTGAACAACGTGGCACTGTTTGCGGCATTTTCCGTCGCGACGGGCGAAACGCCCGAGCTATCGACACTTTCCCCATTGCAGCCCGCCAGAAGGCCGACAGAGGCAGCGAATGCGACGAGGCGCGCGTGGTGAAGAAAACTCATCGAGTGGTGCGGTAGGGTTGTATGGTCGAATGGGCCGCACCCGTTCATCGTTCCGTCGACGAGCGTGGCACGGATTGCACGGCGCGAAAAGCGTATCCGGCTTGCGATGCGGCACGAACGATCCATTTTCGATAAGCAAAGTCCGACGACTCGTTAGGGCGGTGGAGACCGATCGGCATCGTGCGGTTGATCCCTGTCGTCTTTCCGGCCGTCACGTTTCTCGCGGCCTATGCCGGGACGTACAGGCCAGACTTGTACCGCGTGCTCCCGTGTCGAGCACCTCCCGTTGGCTCGATTCGCTGCCCCGGTGGTGCCTTGCGGTCGTCGGCGCGGATGGAGACAGTCCCGCATCGGGCAAGCCGCTCGGCGAACGAATGATCGTGTGCTGCCGCGAGCCTGGGCGGCCGCGATGGAGTCGATCATTGGGCGAACTGCTTTCTGAACTTCACGAGGAGAGGCGGGTGACGGCGCATGCCCGGCTCTGAAAGACGGGCATTTTTGCCTGTACTTCCGGTGGTGATCGCCGCGGGCGCCGCCGCTTTTCTCCCGACCCACCCCGTATGTTGTAATATCGGGCGTTTTGTCCAATTTTCCCGTCACGCATGCTCGATTTCTTCCGTAATCACCAGCGCCTGATGATGGCGCTCCTGCTCCTGATCGTGTTGCCGGGGCTGGGTTTCGTCGGGATCCAAGGCTTCCGCGGCTTCTTCGACGATAGTGCGAACGTCGCGGCAGTCAACGGGCACAAGATCACGCGGGTCGAATTCGACGGCGCGTTCCGCCAGCAGATCGACCAGGCGCGCCAGGCACTCGGCGGGCAGTTCGACATCAAGATGTTCGATACGCCCGAGCATCGCAAGCAGGTGCTCGACGGCCTGATCCAGCAACGCGTGCTGGCCGACGAGACCCAACGTCTGCACCTGACCGCATCGGACAACGCCGTGCGCGATGCACTGATGAGCGACCCGATGATCGCGTCGCTGAAGAAGCCCGACGGGTCGATCGACGTCGAGCGCTATGCGCAGCTGCTGTCGTTCCAGGGGATGACGCCCGAGCAGTACCAGGAGCGCGTGCGCTACAGCCTCGCGCTGCAGCAGATTCCGGCCAGCATCGTGTCGAGCGCGTTCACGCCGAAGAGCCTCGCGCAACGCCTGTCCGAACTCGCCGCGCAGCAGCGCGAAGTGCAGGCGCTCGTGCTGAAGACGAGCGACTTCGCCGCGAAGGTCCAGCCGACCGACGCACAGCTCACCGCGTACTACGACGCGCACAAGCAGAGCTTCGCGACGCCCGAGACCGCGACGATCCAGTACCTCGTCTATTCGCCGGCGGCAGCGGCCGCGAGCGCGCAGCCGACCGACGCGGACATCAAGAAGTTCTACGACGACAACCCGACGCACTTCCGCACCGAAGCGCAGGTGCGCGTGAGCCACATCTTCATCGCCGCACCGGGCAGCGCAAGCGCGGCCGACAAGACTGCAGCGAAGACGAAGGCCGAGCAACTGCTTGCCGACGTGAAGGCGCACCCGGACCAGTTCGCGCAGATCGCGCAGAAGGACTCGCAGGATGCACCGTCGGCCGCGAAGGGCGGCGACCTCGGCTTCATCACGCGCGGCTCGACGGCGGGCGGCAAGGCGTTCGACGATGCCGCGTTCGCGCTCAAGCAAGGTGATGTGAGCGGTGTCGTGCAGTCGGATCTGGGCTTCCACATCCTGAAGGCAACGGAAGTGAAGCCGGCGGCCGTCAAGCCGTTCGCGGAAGTGAAGGACCAGATCGCAGCCGACCTGAAGCAGCAGTACGCATCGAAGGCGTTCACGGACAACGCGGAAGGCTTCACGTCCACAGTCTACGAAAAGGCGAAGACGCTGCAGCCGGCCGCGGACAAGTACAAGCTGACGATCCAGACGGCTACCGTCACGCCGACGCCGAATCCGCAGTTGCCGCCGACGAGCCCGCTGAACAATCCGAAGTTCCTGGCCGCCGTGTTCGCCAACGACTCGGTGAAGAACCAGAACAACACGCAGGCGATCGACGTCGGCAACAACACGCTGATCTCGGCGCGTGTGACCGACTACAAGCCGGCTGCCGTGCCGGCGCTCGACGCGATCAAGGACGTCGTGCGCCAGAAGGTGGTCGCCGAGCAGGCTGCCGAACTCGCGAAGAAGGACGGCGCGGCGAAGCTGGCCGAACTGCAGAAGTCGAAGTCGACCGACGGGTTCGCGGCCGCGCAGAAGGTATCGCGTACGCAGTCGCAGGGCCTGACGCCGGCTGCGCTGAGCGCCGTCTACAAGGTCGACCCGAAGACGCTGCCGGCCTACGTCGGTGTCGATCTCGGCGCGGACGGCTATGCGATCTATCGCGTGAACGCGGTGATCCCGGGTTCTGCGGTCGATCCGCAGCAACTGGCGGCCGCGCAGCAGCAGATGGCGCAGGTCGACGCGCAGAGCGAAGGCGAAGCGTATCTCGCCGCGCTGCGCGATCGCTCGAAGGTGAAGCTGTACGGCTCGACGGCCAGCCAGTCGCCGGACGGCGACAACTGAGCATCGTTTCGCCCGCAACAAAAAGCCCCGCTTCACGCGGGGCTTTTTGTTTTCCGGCGGGGCGAGGCGGCGTCAGCCGCGCGGCTTGCCGAGCAGCGGTTTCAGCGCCGGCCAGACGTTGTCGAGCAGAATGCCCTGGGCCTGCTGCGTCGGATGCATCTGGTCGGCCTGGAACATCTCGGGTTTGTTCTCGATGCCGGCCAGCAGGAACGGCACGAGCGGCACGCCGAGATCCTTCGACAGCCGCGTATAGACGGCGTGGAACTTCTGCGTGTAGTCCGGGCCGTAGTTGGGCGGCACGTACATGCCGACCAGCACGACCCTGGCCCGCGCTTGCCGCGCATCGGCGATGATGTCGCGCAGGTTCTGTTCGGTCGTCGCGAGCGGCACGCCGCGCAGCGCATCGTTCGAGCCGAGCTCGACGACGACGATCGACGGCTTGAGCCGCTGCAGCACCGCAGGCAGCCGCGCGCGGCCGCCGCTGGTGGTGTCGCCGCTGACGCTGGCGTTCGCGACGCTATAATCGATTCGCTCGGTCGTGAGCCGTTGCCGCAGCAACGCCACCCAGCCGGTGTCGCGCGGCAGCCCGTATTCGGCCGACAGGCTGTCGCCGAGCACGACGATCACGGGCTGGCCCGATGTCGCGGCCGGCGTCGTCGCGGCGCGTGCGGGCGCGGCGGTGGCCAGCAGCGTACCCAGCAGCGCGGCGATCGCCGCGCGTCTTTTCCAGCGAAATGTCGTGTCCATGTTCAAGATTACCGATCCGATCATCGAAGTCCATGACGTGTGCAAGCGGGTCGCCGACGCAACCGGCGAGCTGACGATCCTCGACGGCATCACGCTCGCCGTGCGGCCGGGCAGCAGTCTCGCGATCGTCGGCGCGTCGGGGTCGGGTAAATCGACGCTGCTCGGCCTGCTTGCGGGGTTGGACAGCGCGACGAGCGGCACGGTTCGCCTGCTCGGTCGCGCGCTCGACCAGCTCGACGAGGACGCGCGCGCGGCGCTGCGCAACGGCGCAGTCGGGTTCGTATTCCAGTCGTTCCAGTTGATGCCGCACCTGACGGCGCTCGAGAACGTGATGCTGCCGCTCGAACTGCAGGGCGGCATCAGTGCGCGCGATGCCGCCGATCGCGCCCGGGCGCTGCTCGTGCAGGTCGGCCTCGGCGAACGCACCGCGCATTATCCGAAGCTGTTGTCCGGCGGCGAGCAGCAGCGCGTCGCACTTGCGCGCGCATTCGTCACGCGCCCGGCGATCCTCTTCGCCGACGAGCCGACCGGCAGCCTCGATGCGGCCACGGGCCATGCGGTCATCGACCTGATGTTCGAACTGAACCGCACGAACGGTGCAACGCTCGTGCTCGTCACGCACGATGCCGAACTGGCACGCCGCTGCGCGACGACGGTGACGCTCGATGCCGGGCGCATCGTCGAGCCGCGCGCGGCGCAGCGCAACGGTTGAGCGCTTTTGGCGGCCGCGCGGCGTGCGCCGAGCGGCCGGCATGGGCACGACGCCGCTGCGTCAGTGCCTCAAACGCCTCAGCGCTTCAACGCCGCGCGGGCGCGCTCGATCAGCGCGGTGGTCGACGAGTCGTGCTTCGCCGGATCGACCGACTCGGCCGACAGGTCGGCTTCCACCACCTTGCCGAGTATCTTGCCGAGCTCGACGCCCCACTGGTCGAACGGGTTGATGTCCCACACCGTTGCCTGCACGAGCACCTTGTGTTCGTACAGCGCGATCAGCGCGCCGAGCGTGCGCGGCGTCAGCGCATCGACGAGCAGCGTCGTCGTCGGGCGGTTGCCCGGGAACGTCAGGTGCGGCGCGAGCGCCTCCTTGCCCGGCCCCGCGACCTTGCGCGCTTCCTCGAGCGTGCGGCCGAGCATCAGCGCCTCGCTCTGCGCGAAGCAGTTCGCGAGCAGCTTCGGGTGGTGGCTCGCGAGCGGATGCTCGGGCGTCAGCACCGCGATGAAGTCGATCGGCACGATCGTCGGCCCCTGGTGCAGCATCTGGAAGAACGCATGCTGGCCGTTGGTGCCCGGCTCGCCCCACGTGACGGCCGACGTCGGGTAGTCGACGAAGGTGCCGTCCAGGCGCGCGGATTTGCCGTTGCTTTCCATTTCGAGCTGCTGCAGGTACGACGGCAGGTAGTGCAGCGCTTCCGAATACGGCGCGACGAGATAACTCTGCGAACCGAAGAAATTCCGGTACCAGATGCCGATCAGGCCCAGCAGCACGGGCAGGTTGCGCTCGAGCGGCGCCTCGCGGAAATGACGGTCCATGTCGTTCGCGCCGGCCAGCAGCTCGTCGAACTGCTCGGGGCCGATCGCGATCATGATCGACAGCCCGACCGCCGACCACAGCGAATAACGACCGCCGACCCAGTCCCACATTTCGAACACGTTGTCCGCGGCGATGCCGAACTTCACGACTTCGGCCGGGTTCGCCGACACGCCGACGAAGTGCTTTGCAAGCGCGTCCTCGGGGCAGCCGCGCGCGACGAACCAGTCGCGCAGCGAGCGTGCGTTCGTCATCGTCTCGAGCGTCGTGAAGGTCTTCGACACGATGATCGCGAGCGTTTCCTCGGGATCGACCTGTTCGAGCACGCGCGCGAGATCGGCGCCGTCGACGTTCGACACGAAGTGCGTGGCAATTTCGGGCGTCGCGACGTGGTGCAGCGCGTGTACGACCATCTTCGGCCCGAGATCGGAGCCGCCGATGCCGATGTTGATCACGTGGCGGATGCGCTTGCCGGTGTAGCCCGTCCAGGTGCCGCTGCGCACGGCGCGAGCGAACGTCGCCATCTTCGCGCGCTCGGCGCTCACCTGCGCGTGGAACGGCGCTTGCGGATCGGTCGCGCGCAGCGCGGTGTGCAGGGCGGCACGGCCTTCGGTCGGGTTCACGATCTCGCCCGCGAACATCGCGTCGCGGCGCGCCTCGACACTCGCGTCGCGCGCGAGCTGCACGAGCAGGCGCAGCGTTTCGTCGTTGATGCGGTTCTTCGAGAAATCGGCCGCGAGACCGCCGCCCGGAATCGTGAAGCGTTCGGCGCGGGTCGGCGCGTGGTCGTGTTCCGGCGCGAACCAGTCGCGCAGCCGGGCGTGACGGATCTGTTCGAAGTGGGATTGAAGGGCAGTCCAGGCGGGGAGCGAATTCAGCGTCATGGCGGTTCGAGTGAAGCGTGAATCGGGAGGAATGCCGCGCCGGCTCATCGGGATCGGAAGGCCGGCGGACGAGAGGGCCCGCCGTGCGGCGGGGCAGTCAGTATAGCGGCGTTATGTGCCGGCGCGCGGCGACGCATAAAAAAGGCGATTGACCAGCGTGCGCACCATCGGCGCGAGTTCGCCTGCCGTGAGTCCGGCCGGGCCGGTTCCGTTCGCGGTCAGCGTGTCGGCGGCGAGGCCGTGCAGGTAGACGCCCGCCAGCGCCGCTTCGTACGGCGCGACGCGTTGCGCGAGCAGCGCGCCGATCAGGCCGCCGAGCACGTCGCCGGTGCCGCCCGTGGCGAGCGCCGCGTTGCCGGTCGGGTTGATCGTCATGCGGCCGTCGGGCGCCGCAATCACCGTGCCCGAGCCTTTCAGCACGACGATGGCCGCATAACGTGACGCGAGCGCCTGCGCGGCCGCGAGGCGGTCGCGCTGAATCGCCGCCGTGTCGCAGCCGAGCAGCCGCGCGGCCTCGAGCGGATGCGGCGTCAGCACGCACGGATAACCGCGCGCACCGCGCGTCGCGACGGCTGCCGCGAGATCCGCGTGCGTCGCGACGAGGTTCAGCGCATCGGCGTCGAGCAGCGTCGCGGCGTCGTGGGCAAGCACGTCGCGCACGAGCGTCGCCGCGGCCTCGCGCGTGCCCAGCCCGCAGCCTGCGGCGATGGCGGTCATCGCGCCAAGGTCGAGGGTGTCGGCCGCGTGCAGCATCAGTTCGGGGAACGGCGGATCGTACGGCGGCGCGCCGGTGCCGAGGAAGCCGACATGCACCTTGCCGGCGCCGGCGAACAGCGCGGCGCGCGCGGCCAGGATCGGCGCGCCGCACATGCCGGTGTCGCCGCCGAGTACCGCGAGGCTGCCGTATGTGCCCTTGTGGGACGCGAATGCGCGCGCGGGCAGGGCGGCGGCGAATAGCGCGGGCGCGTTCAGTACGATGGCCGGCGCGGCCGGTGGCGCGACGTCGAGCGATTCGACGTCGATCGCGCCGGCGAGATCCCGGCCTTCGCCGGTGTAGAGGCCGGGCTTCGCGCCGATGAAAGTGAGCGTATGGGTGGCGGCGACGGCGACACCCGCGCCGACGATCTGGCCCGTATCGCTGTCGAGGCCGCTCGGCACATCCAGTGCAAGCACGCGGCCGCCGTTGCGCGCATGCGCGGCGATGCGCGCGGCCTGCTCGGCGAACGCGCCGTCGAGCGCGCGGCCGAGACCGATGCCGAAGAGTCCGTCGACCACCCACGCATAGCCGTCCAGCGAAGCAGGCGGCGTGGCCGACAGCGGCACGCCGGCGGCGCGCGCGAGGCCGAGCGCCCATTGCGCGTCGTCGGGCTTTACCGGCACCGGCATCCACGCCTGGGTCGCGACGCCGAGCTGCTGGAGGTGCGCGGCGGCTACGAGCGCGTCGCCGCCGTTGTTGCCCGGGCCGACCGCGAACCAGACGGGGCGGTCGTCGCCGGCCGCGCGTTCGGACAGCCAGCGCGCGGCGGCGGCGCCTGCGCGACCCATCAGCGTATGCGGCGGCAGCGCCGCGGCTGCGTCGGCTTCGGCCACGCGCAGGTCGGCGACGCGCAGCAGCGCGATCGGGGCGGAATCGGGAAGCGGAAGGGTAACGGTCATCGCGGGGTCATCGCCGGGTCGCGGCGGCTGGCAAGGCGGCCGCCGGGGACGGGCCCGCGGCGGTCAGGTCGTGAAGCGCCCGGCGCTTAGCGCGGCGAGCGTGTCGGCGCGCCAGTGCTGCACGTCGCCGCCCAGGTAGTCGGCCACCACTTTAGCAGACCCGCATGCGAGCCCCCAGCCGGCCGGGCCGTGCCCGAAATTGACGAATACGCGCGGATGCGGGGTCGGACCGACGACCGGCAGGCCGTCCGGCGACAGCAGTTGCGTACCTTGCCAGGACAGCGCGGCCGAGATCCTCGCGGCACCGGGCACCCAGTCGTGGACGGCCTGGCCGAGCAACGCGAGCGCGGCCTCGGACAGCGGCTCGGCGAGCGGCTTCGCGGTGTCGGGCAGGCTCTGCAGCACGGCGCCGCCGCCGACGCGCAGCCGCTGGTGGGTGCGCGTGATCGAGATGCGCTTGATCGAATCGATGACGTTCAGGTGCGGCGCATGTTCTTCGTAGGCGACCGGCGCGGTCAGCGCGTGGACCCGCACCGGGTGCAGCGGCAGGCGCCAGCCGAGGCGGTCGATCAGCGGCAGGCTGCCGGCGCCGGCGGCGACCACGATCGCGTCGGCGGAAATCACGTCGACGTCGCGGGCGTTCGACGCGTGGCGGTCGCCGGGCGGGACGAGCTCGACCGCGACGCGGCCGTTGTCGACGCGGATCGCGGCGACTTCCGCGCCGAAGCGGAACTGCACGCCGTGCTCGTCGAGCGTCTGCTTGACCAGTTTCGCGAACAGCGGGCAATTCCCGGTGCGCTCGGTCTCGAGCAGCACGCCGCCGGCGAAACCGGGCTCGGCCGGCACCGACGGCTCGAGTGCCGCGCATTCGTCTGCGGAGAGCAGGCGGTACGGCTGGTCGAGCGTGCGAAGGAGGTCGAGCGCGGGCTGCATCGCTTCCCAGTCGCGCGGATCGCGCACGACGTGCAGGATGCCGGGCTTCTGCTCGAATTCGAGCTCGAGGCGCGTCTCGATGTCGGCGAGCGCGTCGCGCGACGCGTCGATCAGCGGCCGCAGCCGCGTGTACTGCGCGGCGAACGCGTCGGGCTCGCGCAGCCTGCCGAGCTGCTTGACGAAGCGCCGTACACCGCCGTTGAAGCCGGGCTTGTAGACGATGCCGCTGTCGCGCGGCTGGCGCTGGCGCATGAAGGTCGGGCCGAACCAGACGTCGAGCGGGCTCGGCAGCAGCGCGCCGCCGTCGCCGTAGGTCGCACCCTGCGCGACGGTCGCGTGGCGTTCGACCACGCATACGCGATGGCCGGCCGCGCGCAACTGGTAGGCGGTGGCGACGCCGCTGATTCCGCCGCCGATGACGATGACATCCATGGATTGCTTCGATGACGGGCGGCGCGCAGGCGCTGCCCGGTGAGAATTCGCTGAGGGCCCGGGCCCGGTGAACCCGGAATGATAGCGCCAAAATCGCGGGAGCCGGCGCCGGGGTGGCACGGGCCGTGCCGCCGGGCCGCGGCCGCCGGCTG
>NZ_ASSI01000290.1:0-963 GCF_000466765.1 Burkholderia sp. AU4i
CAGATCACGCTGAAGCCCGCGCACCGCGAAGACCTGAAGCTGGTCGTGCTCGTGCGCGACTGAACGGGCCGGCCCGCGCGGGCCACGGCCGGCGGGCCGCCGCGAACGGCTGCGCGCCGCGGCGGGCAGGCCCGCGAATGTTAGAATCGCGGGATTCCCTCGGCGGCGCACGCCGCCCAACATCCCCTTCGAAGAATCGCCATGACGTCCCAACTGCACAAAAAGGGCGAGGCCTGGTCGGCCCGCTTCTCGGAACCGATGTCGGAGCTGGTCAAGCGCTACACGTCGTCGGTGTTTTTCGACAAGCGCCTCGCGCTCGTCGACATCGCCGGCTCGCTCGCGCACGCGAACATGCTCGCCGCGCAGAAGATCATCAGCGCCGACGACCTGGCCGCGATCGAACGCGGGATGGCGCAGATCAAGGGTGAAATCGAGCGCGGCGAATTCGAATGGCAGCTCGACCTGGAAGACGTCCACCTGAACATCGAGGCGCGCCTGACCGCGCTGATCGGCGATGCCGGCAAGCGCCTGCACACGGGCCGCTCGCGCAACGACCAGGTCGCCACCGACATCCGCCTGTGGCTGCGCGGCGAGATCGACCGCATCGGCGGCCTGCTGAACGACCTGCGTGGCGCGCTGCTCGACCTCGCGGAACAGAACGCCGACACGATCATGCCGGGCTTCACGCACCTGCAGGTCGCACAGCCGGTCACGTTCGGCCACCACCTGCTCGCGTACGTCGAGATGTTCTCGCGCGACGCGGAGCGCATGCGCGACTGCCGCACCCGCGTGAACCGTCTGCCGCTCGGCGCGGCCGCGCTCGCCGGCACCAGCTACCCGATCGACCGCCATGCAGTGGCGAAGACGCTCGGCTTCGACGGCATCTGCGCGAACTCGCTCGACGCGGTGTCGGATCGCGACTTCGCGATCGAGTTCACCGCGGCGTCCGCGCTCGTGATGACG
>NZ_ASSI01000291.1:0-14739 GCF_000466765.1 Burkholderia sp. AU4i
GGAAGCGGCATCGGCCGCCGCGGCCTCCGAAGCGTCGGCCGCCGGTGCAAGCGCCGCCTCGCCGGCGAGCGCCGGTGCCGATGCACCGCGGGCCGCGAGCCTGCCGCCGATCCGGCGCCCGCACCGGCCGCGCCGGCCCGCCAGTGACGCGCAGCCGCTCGTCGCCACGCCGCGCGACGACAACCACCGTGCGACGGCCCCCGCGAAGGCGGCGGACGCCGGCACCGCTCATTAACGGAGAAAGGCATGCAATTCGACAAGCGCGCCTGGCTCGACAAGATCAAGCAGATGTTCGCGGGCTTCGACCGCCCGCTCGCCCTCATCGTGTTCCTGCTGCTGTGCGTCGGCATCGTCACGCTGTACAGCGCGGCGATCGACATGCCGGGCCGCGTCGAGGACCAGTTGCGCAACATCCTGCTGACGTTCGTGCTGATGTGGGTAATCGCCAACATCCCGCCCACGACGCTGATGCGCTTCGCGGTCCCGCTCTACACGTTCGGGGTCGCGCTACTGGTCGCGGTCGCGCTGTTCGGGATGACCAAGAAAGGCGCGAAGCGCTGGCTGAACGTCGGCGTCGTGATCCAGCCGTCGGAGATCCTCAAGATCGCGACACCGCTGATGCTCGCGTGGTACTACCAGCGCCGCGAAGGCGGGCTGCGCTGGTACGACTTCATCGCCGCGTTCGGGATCCTGATGGTGCCGGTCGGGCTGATCGCCAAGCAGCCCGACCTCGGCACAGGCCTGCTCGTGTTCGCGGCCGGCTTCTTCGTGATCTACCTCGCCGGCCTGTCGTTCAAGCTGATCGTGCCGGTGCTCGTCGCGGGCGTGATCGCGGTCGGCTCGATCGCCGTGTTCGAGGAGCGCATCTGCCAGCCCGAAGTGCAGTGGCCGCTGATGCACGACTACCAGAAGCACCGCGTGTGCACGCTGCTCGACCCGACTTCCGACCCGCTCGGCAAGGGCTTCCACACGATCCAGGCCGTGATCGCGATCGGCTCGGGCGGCGTGCTCGGCAAGGGCTACCTGAAAGGCACGCAGGCGCACCTCGAGTTCATTCCGGAGAAGCACACCGACTTCATCTTCGCGGTGTTCTCCGAGGAATGGGGGCTCGTCGGCGGACTCGTGCTGCTGACGCTTTACATGGCGCTGATCGCACGCGGGCTCTATATCGCCGCGCAGGGCGCGACGCTGTTCGGCCGCCTGCTCGCGGGTTCGCTCACGCTCGCGTTCTTCGTCTATGCGTTCGTCAACATCGGGATGGTGAGCGGCGTGCTGCCGGTCGTCGGCGTGCCGCTGCCGTTCATGAGTTATGGCGGCACGGCGCTCACGACGCTCGGCATCGCGATCGGGATGATCATGAGCGTCGGGCGGCAGCGGCGGTTGATGAAGAGCTGACCGCGTAGCACGCATCGCGGAAAGAAAAACGGCGCCCCGGCGCCGTTTTTTTCGACCGTCCTTGCCGAACGCGGCCGCGCAGCGCGGTGCGGCGCGACCTCCGTTCACGGCGCCGGCGCGCGCGGGCCGCCCGGCTCCGCGCCGGCACCCGACGCCGACCCTTGCACCTTCAGCCGCGCACTCAGCTCCTTGAATTTCAGCCCGGCCGTCTCGTCGCCCTGCGCGGCCGCCGCCGCGTAATAGGCCCGCGCGATGTTCAGGTTCTGCGCGACGCCGTCGCCACCGCGCTCGTAGAACGACGCGGTCACGTACTGCGCGGTCGGCTCGCCCGCGTCGGCGGCCTGCTTGTACCACGTGAACGCCTGCCGGTTGTCGCGCGGCGTGCCGCGCCCGTCGAGGAACTGGTTCGCGAGCGACAGCGCGGCCTGTACGTGCCCCTGCTTCGCCGCCCGCAGGAACCAGCGATGCGCTTCGGCCGGATTGCGCGCGACGAACTCGCCATCGTCGAGCATCCGCCCGTACACGTACTGCGCATGCGACATGTTCGCGTCGGCCGCGCGCTTCAGCCAGCGCAGCCCTTCGTCGACGTTCGCCGTCACGCCTTCGCCCGTCAGCAGCATCATCGCGTAGTTGAATTGCGCGAGACGGTCGCCGCGCTCGGCCGCGTCGTGGAACTGCACCAGCGCCGCGCGATAGTCGCCGGCGTTGTAGTCGGCGACCGCCGATTGCGTCTCGCGCGATGGATCGGACTTCGCTTGCGGCGCGCCCGGTGTGCCGGCTGCCATACATACGCCATACACGCCATAGACGCCACACACGCACCACCGGCCGAGCATCGCGCCGATCCGCCTGCGCGCCCCGGCCCCACCCTGCACGCGCCCACGGCGCGCGCCGTCGCCATCGTTCATGACCGTACCTCCTGCAGCGCCTGCCGCGTGGCGCGCAACAGCCAGCTGACGTCGGCCGACAGCGTGATCATCCGGTAGCCGGCCTCGCGATACTGGCGCGCGGCCGCCGTATCGCCCGCGAAGATGCCGACCGCGACGCCGGCCTGCCGGCCGGCCGCGAGCACGCGCGCCATCGCGGTTTCGACGTCCGGGTGGCGGATGTCGCCGAGATGCCCGAGGCTCGCCGCGAGATCGGCCGGGCCGACGAACAGGCAGTCGACGCCGGGCAGCGCCGCAATCCGCTCGACTTCGTCGACGCCGCGCGCCGATTCGATCTGCACGATCACGGCGACCTGCGCGTTCGCCGTCTGCACGTAATCGCGGCGCATCCCGAACGCCGCCGCGCGCACCATGCCCGCGACACCGCGCAGCCCGTCCGGCGACTCGGGCGACGGATAGCGCGTCAGCCGCACCGCGTGCGCGGCGTCGTCGACCGTCTCGATGCATGGAAACATCAGCGTGCGCGCGCCGGCATCGAGCGCCCGCTTCACGAGCCACGGCTCGCGCGCCGGCACGCGCACGACGGGTTCGCTCGGCAGATGGGCGGCCGCGATCGCGCGCAACTGCGATGCAACATCGCGGCTGTCGTTCGGCGCGTGCTCCATGTCGATGCAGAGCCAGTCGTAGCCGGCATGCGCGAGCGCTTCCGCGGCCGAGTCGCTGCCGAGCGACAGCCACAGGCCGTACAACGGGTCGTCGCCATCGTGCAGGCGTTGTTTGAGGGAATTGGTGAGCGTGCTCATCGATACGGCCTCCTGGACGGAACGGCAATCGAACGGGACAAGCAACGGGCAAAGCGGAGCGCGACACGCCGGGCAGCGAAGCACGGCGGCGCCTGGACCGGGCCCTGGATCGTTGGTCGGCCGTGGACGGCCGATCTGACAGCGCCGGCCGCGCGATCGCGCACGGCCGCGTTTTCCGGCGCCACGCACCGATCATAGCGCGGCGTTACGCGGAATGTGGGAACGGACGGGGAGCGGGACGAAGCCGCGGGGTGCGGCGTCAGGCAGCCCGCGCCGGCTGGCGGGGCTGCCGGGAAGGCGGGATCAGCGGCCGGGCTGGCGTTCGACGTCGGCCCAGCAGTTCGGCGTTTCGTACAGGCGCACGCGCTCGAGCCGCAGGTTCACGCCGTAGTGCGCGTCGTACACGTTCGCGAGGATGTCGAACGCGATCGCCGCGAGATTCTCGACGGTCGGGATCCGGTCGATCACGACCGTCTTGTGGTCGGCCATCTGCTCGAGGAACGAGCGCACGACCTCGTCGCGGGCGTAGACCAGGAACGCGTGGTCCCACTTGCCGACCAGGTGCTCCATCGCGAGCGCCTTCACGTCGGCGAAATCCATCACCATGCCGCGGTCGGGCGCCCCCTCGGTATCGACGAGATCGCCGCGCAGCGTGACTTCGAGCACGTAACGATGACCATGCAGGTTCCGGCACTGGCTGCGGTGATCGGGAATGCGGTGGCCCGCGTCGAATTCGAGTTTTCGGGTAATCAGCACGATGTCAAAAGCCGTGGCTCAGGGAATGTTCAGATATTTGTGGGTCTGCATCGACAGCCGCCACTGCGGATGACGCTTGCACCAGTCGATCGCGAGCTTCGTATTGAGGTCGCGCGACGGGCCGTCCATCGGCTGGACGAGGAAATACTCGAAGTCGAGCTTCGCGTAGTCGGCCAGCCGCTGGTTGTCCTGCGGGATCACGACCTTCAGTTCGTTGCCCTTCGTGACGACGAGCGGCGCGTCGGCCTTCGGGCTCACGCAGATCCAGTCGATCGATTCGAGCACCGGCAGCGAACCGTTGGTCTCGATCGCGATCTCGAAGCCGGCCGCGTGCAACGCGTCGACGAGCGGCTGGTCGAGTTGCAGCATCGGCTCGCCGCCCGTGCAGACGACGAAGCGGTGCGCCTCGCCCTCCGGCCACAGGCCGGCGATCGTCGCGACGAGTGCTTCGGCGTCCTTGAACTTGCCGCCGTTCTCGCCGTCGGTGCCGACGAAGTCGGTATCGCAGAAGCGGCACACGGCCTCCGCACGATCCTCTTCGCGGCCCGACCACAGATTGCAGCCGGCGAACCGGCAGAACACGGCCGGCCGGCCCGCGTTCGCGCCCTCGCCTTGCAACGTGTAGAAAATTTCCTTGACCGCGTAAGTCATCGTGCTTCGTCCGGCTCGCGCCGCTCGTTGTCGATCAGAATCCGTTATTCATCCAGCGCTGCCGGCGCACCCGCGTCACAGCGGCGCTTCGGTCACCCGCTCGCCCTTCAGGTAAGCCTCGTAGCCGCGCTTGCGCAGCTTGCAGGCGGGGCATTCGCCGCAGCCGAAGCCCCATTCGTGCAATTCCGCGCGCTCGCCCACGTAGCACGTGTGCGTCTCGACGCGGATCAGTTCGACGAGCGCTTCGCCGCCGAGCTGCTCGGCGAGCTGCCACGTCTGCGCCTTGTCGAGCCACATCAGCGGCGTCTCGAGCACGATGCGCGTGTCCATCCCGAGGTTCAGCGCGACCTGCAGCGCCTTCATCGTGTCGTCGCGGCAATCGGGGTAGCCCGAGAAATCGGTCTCGCACATTCCGCCGACCAGCACACGCAACCCGCGGCGATAGGCGATCGCCGCGGCGATCGTCATGAACATCAGGTTGCGGCCCGGCACGAACGTGTTCGGCAAGCCGTTCGCCGCCGTCTCGATCTCGATCGTGCGCGTCATCGCGGTATCGCTGATCGCGCCGAGCACCGACAGGTCGATCATGTGATCGTCGCCGAGCCGGTCCGACCATGCGGGAAAATCGCGCTTCAGTGCTTCGCGCACGCCTTCGCGACATTCGAGCTCGACGCGGTGGCGCTGGCCGTAATCGAAGCCGAGCGTCTCGACCGTCTGGTAGCGTTCGAGGGCCCATGCCACGCACGTGGCGGAATCCTGCCCGCCGGAAAACAACACGAGCGCGCCGTCTTTAGCGTCTGTCCGAATCACCGTGATACTCCGTGAATGTGTAGGCTCGCGTCGCGCTGCGCCCCGGGGCCGGCTGCCGCCGGGCGGCCCGACGCGTGCCGGCCTGGGCCGGCTCGACCAGTATAGGCAGCGCAATCGGCCGCGAACGCGGCGGAGCGCTTATACCGCCCATCGCGCGGCATCGTTGCCGCGCGCCACGGCGGCGCCACGCTGGCAGCCTGCCGTGCGCATGAAGCGATGCGCTAAGTTATTGAGCGGACACGGATTTTATCATGCCCTCACGAATACTGCCGGGCACGCGGGCCCCATCACGCCAACCCCACCACAAACGAAAAACCCCAAGAACCTTCCGATTCTTGGGGTTTTAATTCTGGTGGCCTGGGACGGAATCGAACCATCGACACGCGGATTTTCAATCCGCTGCTCTACCAACTGAGCTACCGGGCCAACGAAGAATGAAAGTATATCGAGCTATTCGTACCTGAGCAAGTGTTTTCGCAAAATATTTTATACGGCGCCTTCGGACGGTTTCTTGCCGAGCTCGACACCGAGCTGCTTGAGCTTGCGATACAGGTGCGTGCGCTCGAGGCCCGTCTTCTCCGCGACGCGCGTCATGCTGCCGTTTTCGCGCGCGAGGTGATATTCGAAGTACGCGCGCTCGAACGCATCGCGCGCTTCACGCAACGGGATGTCGAACGGGATCGCGGCCGTCTGGCCCGCGAGGCCGAGTGCCGAAGCCATGTCGTCGCCGAGCGTCGGCAGCGCGGCCGCGGATGCGACCGCCGCTGGGCCCGCCGCCTGCCCCGCACCGGCCTTCGCCGCCGCGTTCGCGGACACCGGCGCCGCACCGCGTGCGAGGCCGTGCTCGACGGACTTCAGCAGCTTCTGCAGCGCGATGGGCTTCTCGAGGAAATCGAGCGCGCCGATCTTCGTTGCCTCGACGGCCGTATCGATCGTCGCGTGCCCGGACATCATGATCACGGGCATCGTCAGCAGCCCTTGCGCCGCCCACTCCTTGAGCAACGTCACGCCGTCGGTATCGGGCATCCAGATATCGAGCAGCACGAGATCGGGCGCCTGATTCAACCGGTATTCCCGCGCGGCCTGCGCGTTCTCCGCTGCCTCGACGACATGTCCTTCATCGCTGAGGATCTCCGAGAGCAATTCCCGGATGCCCATTTCATCATCTACCACCAGGATGGTTGCCATTTACGCTGCCTTTGTCTGCTCACTTGCTTTTGTCTTGGCGGGAGCCGTCCCGTCCTGCACGCCCGATTCGGCGCCTGGCGCATCGCTCGCCATCTGCAGGAACAGAATCGACACCTGCGCACCCTCGACGGTCTCGCCGTGCATGCGATTGCGCAGATCGATCCGCGCACCGTGCTCATCGACGATTTTCTTGACCGTGGCCAACCCCAGCCCCGTGCCCTTCGCCTTCGTCGTCACATAAGGCTCGAACGCACGGGTCAGGATGCGCGCCGGAAAACCGGGCCCGTTGTCGGACACGGTAAGACGTACCGCGACGCGTGTTTTGCCCTCGGCGTCGGGATCGCCATATTCTACTGTCTTGGTTTCGATCAACACACGCGGATGCGCCGACTCCGCGACCGAATCCTGCGCATTCTGCAGCAGGTTGTGAATCACCTGGCGCAATTGCGTCGCGTCGCCGCGAATCACCGGCAGCGACGGCGCGAGCTCGGCGACGATCGCGCTCTTGCCTTCGCCCACCCCGTACAGCCCGAGCACCTCGCTCGCCAGTTCGTTCAACTGCAGGTTCGCGAGCACCGCCGGCGGCGTGCGCGCGTATTCGCGGAAATCGTCGACCATCCGCTTCATCGCGGCCACCTGGTTGACGATCATCGTCGCGCCGCGCTTGAGCACATCCGCGTCGGACGGCGAGAGCTTGTCGGACAGCTTCATCTGCAACCGCTCCGCCGACAGCTGGATCGGCGTCAGCGGATTCTTGATCTCGTGCGCGAGCCGCCGCGCGACCTCGCCCCACGCGACCGAACGCTGCGCGGAAATCACGTCGGAGATGTCGTCGAACACGACGACGTAGCCGGACGTCTGCGGATCGTCGGCCTGCCCCTCGACCGTCGACACGAGGCGCGCGCCGCGCACGAGCAGCGTCAGCGGTTCGGTTTCGCCCGGCATCTCGATCGCGAACTGCTGCTGCCAGTGGCCGCGATCGCCGCTGCCGCCGTCGGATGCCGCCTCGCGATCGGCGA
Source organism: Burkholderia sp. AU4i (assembly GCF_000466765.1). Classification (NCBI taxonomy): domain Bacteria; kingdom Pseudomonadati; phylum Pseudomonadota; class Betaproteobacteria; order Burkholderiales; family Burkholderiaceae; genus Burkholderia; species Burkholderia sp. AU4i. The sequence goes on from NZ_ASSI01000291.1 coordinate 7,510, forward strand.
ACGCCTTGCGCACCATCGCGCCGAACCCGGCGGCCACACCGATCCGGTCGAGCGTCGTGCCGATCAGCGCGTTGAACGGCTGCCGGAAGATCCGCTCGGCGCCGCGATTGGCCGTCGTCAGCCGGAACTGGCGGTCGAGCACGAACACGCCGGCCGTCAGGTTCGCGAGGATGCTCTCGAGATACGTCTTCGAATGCTCGAGCGCGATGCGGTTCTTCTCGACCGCGAGCCGCGCCTCGGACAACTGGCGCGTCATGGCGTTGAACGACTGCGTGAGGAAGCCGAGCTCGTCGCGCGTCTTGATCTCGCGCTTCGGCGTGTAGTCGCCTTCCGTGATCTCCTTGGTGCCCTGTGCGAGCAGGAACAGCGGCCGCGCGAGCTGCTGGCCGAGCGCAAGCGCGAGCATCATCGCGATGAAGGTCGCGAGGAACAGCGCGAGCGTCAGCGTGCCGATGTACATCTTGCGCAGCCCCGTGCGGCCAAGCGCCTTTTCCTGGTACTCGCGATACGCGCGCTGCACGGCATCCGCGTTGTGCGCGAGCGTTGGGGGCACCGGCTGCGTGAGTTGCAGGAAACGCTCCGCCGGCTGCAGCAGCGATGTCGTCGCATCGGGAATCGGCCGCACGACGCGCAGCCGCAGCGCGCCCTTCGCGCCGTGCGCACGCGGATCGCCATCGACTTCGCCTTCGATGGCCGCGTACGCGCCGTGTTCGCGCGCCTGGCTCAGCATCAGCGGCGTCGGCAGGTCGTCCGGAATCAGCGCGGCGAAATTGCCCGACGCCTGCGCGACGATGTGCAGGTCGGGCGCCGCGCCCGAGCCGCCGCGGCTCGGCTCGACGATCGTCGCGTCCTGCACGCCGAACTGGTCGCGCAGCCGCAGCAGCGTGAGCGTCGTACCGTTCGTGTTCGCGTCGGCGCTCGCGAGCTGGTCGGACATCAGCCGCGCCTTCGTCTGCAGATCGGACAGCGACGCATCGAGCATCCCGCGGCCGAGATTCAGGCCGGCCGTCAGCGCCGTCTCGACGTTCACGTCGAACCACGACTCGATGCTGCGCGACACGAACTGGTACGACACGATGTAGATGATCCCGCCCGGCACCACGCCGACGAGCGCGAAGAACACCGCAAGCTTCGCGAGCAGCCGCGTGCCGAACTTGCCCTTCCTCAGGCGCACGACGATCATCCCGATCAGCCCGAGCACCACGAGCAGGAACACGAGCGCGACGACGATGTTCGTCGCGTACAGCCACGAGTAGTAGCGATCGAAGAATTCGGTGTTCGCGCTCGCGGCCGCGAGCAGCACGAGCAGCAGCAGCGCGGTGAGCGCGACGGTCGAGACGATCACGCGAACGAGGAGGCTCTTCCCGCTGGCCGCGCGGCGCACTTTATTTAGCACGTTCGGTCACCGTGAAGTTGAAGCGCTTCCAGTCCGACCCGAGCGTCCAGTCGCGGTTGTTCACCGCATCGACCTGGAACGGCTTCGGCATCAGCGCCGTATCGAGCTGCATCCGCACCGATGCCGTGTAGGTTTCGCCCGAGCGCACCTGGCTGCGGTCGATCACGTGCCACGACGTGATGTGCCTGACGACCGCGAGCGCATCCTTCAGCGACGGGAAACCGAGCTGCAGGCCGCCCGTCGACACGCGGTACTCGCGCGTGAGCGGCTGGAACGACAGGCGGATCGTCTGCGACACCGATACCGGCTGTTCGTCAAGCCAGTACCAGCGCGCGCGGCTCAACTCGAAATCCGTCGTGAAATACACCGGAATGCCTTTGTTGACGGCATCCTCGAGGCTCGGGTTCAGTTCGAAATCGAAGCGGGCGTCGAGGCTCCAGCCGCTTCCGTCGGCCTGGAGCGACGCGCGCTGCACGGCGATCGACTCGGCATGCGCCGGCCGCACGACAGCCAGGCACAGCGTCAACGCGACCATCAGGACGGCCGCGAGCCGAAGTGGAAAAAGGTGTTTGATCGTCACCGTTTCTGAAACCGCGCGTAGAAAAATCCGTCGTGATCGGTGTTCTGGTCGAGTGCGCCGGCGGCCGCCCCTCCCTGCACTCCGCCCGGCAGCAGTTGGCCGGGGGCGTCCAATCGTACCGCATCTTCACAGGCCGCTTCAAACCAGCGGGCCTGCAATTCGCCTTCTTCGGGGAAGACCGAACAGGTCACGTAAAGCAGTTCGCCGCCCGGCTTCACGAGCGGCCACAACGCCGACAGGATGCGACGCTGTTCCGCGACGAGCGCCGGGATGTCGGCCTCGCGGCGCAGCCAGCGGATGTCCGGGTGACGACGCACGATACCGGACGCCGAGCACGGCACGTCGGCCAGGATACGATCGAACGGGCGCCCGTCGTACCACGCGTCGGGCGCACCCGCATCGCCGACGCGCACGTCCGCCGCGAGCGACAGCCGCACGAGGTTCTCGCCGATCCGCGCCGCGCGCGCGGCGTCGCTTTCCAGCGCAACGACTTCCGCATCGGCGAGTTCGAGGATATGACCGGTCTTGCCGCCGGGTGCCGCGCATGCGTCGAGCACGCGCATGCCGTCACGCGCGCCAAGCCATTCGGCTGCGAGCTGCGCACCGGCATCCTGCACCGACACGACGCCGTCGGCAAACCCCGGAATGCGATCGACCGGCAGCGCCGACGCGAGCCGCACGGCATGCTTGCCGATCGCGGTCGCTTCGATTCCGCTCGCCCGCAGCGTATCGAGATACGCGTCGACGCTCGCGCGGCGCGCATTCACGCGCAGCGTGAGCGGCCCCTGGCGCTCGCCGGCCGCGAGGATCGCCTGCCATGCGTCGGGCCACGCGCGCTTCACCGAATCGACCCACCACGCGCGGTAATTCCAGCGCGCGACGACATCGTCCTGCAGCGCCGCGACGAGCGCGTCGCGCTCGCGCAGGAACCGGCGCAACACCGCATTGACCATCCCCTTCGCGAACGCGCATTCGCGGCGGGCGCCGATCACGGTCACGGCCTGGTCGACCACCGTGAACGGCGGATACGCGGCCTCGTCCGCCGGATCGAGCAACAGCGCGAGCGCGCCGGCAAGGACTGCATGCACGTGCGCGGGCGGCGCCTTGCTGACGAGCCGGCCGATCAGCCAGTCCGCACTGCCGAGACGGCGCATCGTCCGGTAGGCGACGTCCTGTGTCGCACCGCGCGCAAGGGCCTGCGTACCGGACGCCATCTGCGCGAAAACCGCCGAGAGTGCCGCCGGCAGCGCGGTGCCGCGTCGTACCGCATCGACCGCCTGCGCGGCCGCGTCGAGCGCGAAGCCGAGCGAATCGGGCGCGAGATGCAGCGCGGACAGGCGCGCCGGGCGGCCGGAAGAAGACGGAGCGGTAGAACGGGTTCGTGTCATCGGAGCAAATTCGGCAAACAAGCGCGGCAAGCCAATACGGCAAACGGCGGGATCGCGGCACTCGCGTGGCCCCGCGATCCCAAACCGGGCATTGTAGCGTGCGACGTTGCCGCCCCTTTGGCCCCTTTACGGCACGCACAAATGAAAACCCCGCAGCGCGAAGCGTGCGGGGTGGCGTAGCGGCCCCCGAGCGGCAACTGCCGCACGGGGTTGCCGTGGCTCAATCGAAGCGGCCGGTACGCGCCATCTCCATCAGGCGCGCGATGCGCTCCTCGGTGGCCGGGTGCGTCGAGAACAGGTTCTGCAATCCGCCACCATGCAACGGATTCATGATCATCATCTGCGCCGTGGCCGGATGCGCTTCCGCCGCCTGGAACGGAATGCCTGCCGCATAACGATGGATCTTGTCGAGCGCGGTCGCGAGCGACTGCGGATCGCCGGAAATCTGCGCGCCGCCGCGGTCGGCCTCGAACTCGCGTGCCCGCGAGATCGCCATCTGGATCAGCGCGCCGGCGATCGGCGCGAGCAGCGCGACCGCGATACCCGCGATCGGATTGGCCGGCCGGCCGTTCTCGTCGCGCCCGCCGAAGAACATCGCGAAGTTCGCGAGCGCCGAGATCGCGCCCGCCATCGTCGCGGTGATCGTCGAGATCAGGATGTCGCGATGCTTCACGTGTGCAAGCTCGTGCGCCATCACGCCGCGCATCTCGCGCTCCGACAGTACGCGCAGGATGCCCGTCGTCGCGGCGACCGCCGCGTGCTCGGGGTTGCGGCCCGTCGCGAACGCGTTCGGTGCATCCTCGTTGATCAGGTAGACGCGCGGCATCGGCAGGTTCGCGCGCGTGGCCAGCTCACGCACCATCCGGTAGAACTGCGGCGCCGTGTTCTCGTCGACTTGCTGCGCGTTGTACATGCGCAGCACCATCTTGTCGGAGAACCAGTACGAGAAGAAATTCATGCCGAGCGCGAACAGCAGCGCGATCGTCATGCCGCGCGAGCCGCCGATCATCCCGCCGATCACGATGAACAGGGCCGTGATCGCGGCCATCAGCATCGCCGTTTTGACCCAATTGAACATACCCACTCCTTATCCGTCAGGGGACCCGCCGCACGTCACAAGGCACGGCGGAAAATTGTAAGCGATTTGTTAGATAAGGTCTTGCCGGAAAAATTCAATCTCAGCGTTGCGATGCCGCAAGACGAAGGCCGAGGCCGACGAAAGCGCTGCCGACCGTGCGGTCGAGCCACTTCCTGACACCCGGCTTGCCGGAAAAGCGCGCCGTGACACTGCCCGCGACCCAGGCGACGAAGCTGGTCCACACCGTGCTCATCGCGACGAACACGCCGCCGAGGGTCAGGAACGCCAATGCCTTGTGCGGGCTGTCGGCCGACACGAATTGCGGGAAGAACGACACGAAGAACAGCACCACCTTCGGGTTCAGCACGTTGGTCCAGAAACCCTGCATGAACAGCTGGCGCAGCGGCTTCGCGGCTTGCGCGGCCGCCTTGCCCGACGGCTCGGCCGCCTGCTTCGCGATGATCATCCGCACGCCGAGGTAGATCAGGTAGGCGGCACCCACCAGCTTGATCACCGTGAACGCGGCAGCCGATGCCGCGAGCAGCGCGGTCAGGCCGAATGCGCAGGCGAGCGCGTGCACGCAGCAGCCGGCCGAAATGCCCAACGCCGACATCAGCCCCGCGCCGCGGCCCTGCGCGACACTGCGGCCGACGATATAGGCCGTGTCGGGGCCGGGCGTGACGTTCAGCAGGAAGACTGCCAGCACGAAGAAGCCGAAATGGGTGATGCCGAACATGAAAACCTCGAAACCGGAGAGCGCAGGGAAATTCTACGCGCGCCTGCCGTACCGTGCGACTCGGCCGTCCGGCCGATTGCGCATGCCCGGCAGGCCGTGTCGAATGGCGGTCAGGCCGCCTCAGGCAACGTCGGTCGGCGCAAAACGCTGGCCCGCGGCGAGCGGCGAACCGGCCAGGAACTCGCGGGCGGGCAGCCGCTTGCCGCCCGGCTTCTGCAACTGCGTGATGCGCAGCGCACCGCTGCCGCACGCGACGACCACGCCTTCCGGCGCGGCTTCGACGATCGTGCCGGGCAGCGCGTCGCCGCGCGCCGCCACGGGCTCGGCCGCCCACAGCTTGATCGCCGCGCCATCGAGCGTCGCGACGCCGCCCGGGAACGGATCGAACGCACGCACCTGGCGCGCGAGCACGTCGGCCGGCTTGCGCCAGTCGAGCGCCGCTTCGTGCTTGCCGATCTTTTCCGCGTAAGTCACGCCGTCGGCCGGTTGCGGCGTGGCCGACAGCACACCGTCGCGCTCGAGCTGCACGAGCGCGTCGACGATCAGTCGCGCACCTTCGGCAGCGAGCCGGTCGTGCAGGGTCGCGGTCGTCTCGTCCGGCGCGATCGCGATGCGCGCCTCCTCGATCATCGCGCCGGTGTCGAGGCCGATGTCCATCTGCATCAGCGTGACGCCCGTCTCGGCGTCGCCGGCCTCGATCGCGCGGTGGATCGGCGCGGCGCCGCGCCAGCGCGGCAGCAGCGATGCATGAATGTTGATGCAGCCGCCACGCGGAATGTCGAGCACCTCCTGCGGCAGCAGCAGGCCGTATGCGGCGACCACCATCACGTCATGCGGAGTCGAGCGCAGCAGCTCGATCGCGTCGGCCGCCTCCGCCGGGTACTTGCCCGTGCGCCGCAGCGACGGCGGCTGCGCGACGGGCATCCCGTGCTCGACGGCGTAGCGCTTCACCGCGCTCGCCTGCAGCTTCATCCCGCGCCCGGCAGGGCGATCGGGCTGGGTCAGCACGAGCGGCACCGGAAAACCGGCCTCGTGGATCGCGGCCAGGGCAGCCGCGGCAAATTCCGGCGTGCCGGCAAAAATCACGCGCAACGTATGGGTCATGACAGCTTTCGGGGTCGGGCAGGGCGAACGCGCGTCACATCGCGCGTTCGAGTTTCTTCATCTTCGTCTTGATGCGCGTCTGCTTGAGCGGCGACAGGTATTCGACGAACACGCGCCCCATCAGGTGATCCATCTCGTGCTGGACGCACACGGCCAGCAGGCCCTCGCAGTCGAGCTCGAAGGTCTCGCCCTGCTCGTTGAGCGCACGCACGCGCACATGATCGGGACGCTCGACTTCGTCGTAGATGCCGGGCACCGACAGGCAACCCTCTTCGTAGATCTGCTTCTCGTCGCTCGACCACACGATCTCGGGGTTGATGAACGCACGCAGCTCGTTCTTCTCCTCGGAGACGTCGATCACGATCACGCGCTCGTGCACGTCGACCTGCGTGGCCGCCAGGCCGATGCCGGGCGCCGCGTACATGGTTTCGGCCATGTCGGCGACGAGCTTGCGGATCCGGTCGTCGACCTTGTCGACGGGCTTTGCGACCTTGTGCAGCCGCTTGTCGGGGTAATGAAGAATATTGAGTAAAGCCATGGCGTTCGGTATTCGGTGGAGCGGCATGCCGCATCGGCCATCCGGCCAGCTGGCGGTGCCGCCGGGATGCAATGAAGATGAGGCGGACGCGCGGCGAATCAATGCCGCGGATCATGCCTCCTGCAATTGGCCGGGCGCCTGCGCGCGCGGCCCTGTCGAGTATTTCGGATGATGAAAATTTTATCATGGCGCCACGCGGTCCGCTGGCCGCCGCATTCGAGGAGCGCCTCATGTCGCCGCAAGTGCTGACCGCCTCCGCGCTGCGCGCGTGGCTGCAGCTCGCCCATGCGCCCGGCCTCGCACCCGCCGTGCTGCAGGCCCTGCTCGACGCGTTCGGCTCGCCGGATGCGCTGCTGCGCGCGTCCGGCGACGCGATCGCCGCCGCAACCAGCCCCGCCGCGGCCCAGGCC
>NZ_ASSI01000292.1:0-16621 GCF_000466765.1 Burkholderia sp. AU4i
GAAGAATGCGCGGTCCCCGTCTCCCCGCCGCAACCGGCCGACGCGGCGCCTGCCGGCGCCCGTGCGCATGCCGGCACCGGCGATGCGGACGACGAGCCGCCCGGCACGCCGCAGCCGCCGTGGACGCTTCAGCAAATCTGGTCGCTCGAAGCCGGCGGCGCCGACGAGCCGGGCGTGCTGTGGGCCGGCACGATCCCCGGCGGGCTGTTTCGCTCCGACGACCACGGCGATTCGTGGGTGCTCAACCGCGCGCTGTGGGATCGCCCCGAACGCGCCGAATGGGGCGGCGGCGGGTACGACGCGCCGGGCATCCATTCGGTGATGGTCGATCCGCGCGACAGCCGGCACGTGACGGTCGGCATCTCGTGCGGCGGCGTCTGGCAGACCGCCGACGGCGGCGCGACGTGGCGTGTGACGGCCGACGGCATGGAAGCCGACTACATGCCGCCCGAGCGACGCGGCGAACCCAACGCGCAGGACCCGCACCGCGTCGTGCAGTGCGCCGCCAACCCGGACGTGCTGTGGACGCAGCATCACTGCGCGATCTTCCGCTCGACCGACGGCGCCGAACACTGGCGGAGGATCGAGGCACAGCCGTCGAGCTTCGGTTTCGCGGTGGCCGTGCATCCGCACGAACCGGACACCGCGTGGTTCGTACCGGCGGTGAAGGACGCGTGCCGGATTCCGGTGGACGGCCGGTTCGTCGTCACGCGCACGCGCGACGGCGGGCGCAGTTTCGAGAGTTTGTCGAACGGGTTGCCGTCCGCGCCCGCGTACGACCTCGTGTATCGGCACGGGCTCGCGGTGGACGATTCCGGCACGCGCCTCGCGATGGCATCGACGACCGGCGGGTTGTGGACGTCCGGCGACGGCGGTGACAACTGGCAGATGGTGTCGGCGCATTTGCCACCGGTCTATTGCGTCAGTTTCGGGTGACGGCGCGGCGGTGGACAACCGGAACTCGATACGTTCGGGTTCCCGCTCACTCGGCGCTTCTCACCTCGATGTGCTCGTCCGCTCGTCGGTCGCCCGGCGTCATCCGCGCCACCGACGCACGCGTCTGCGCGATTTCCGCTTCGAGCCAGTCGAGAAACCGCCTGACTTGCGGCTCGCGTTCCCGCGTCGGCCGGCACAGCGTGCATCGCGCTCGACATGCCAGTCAATCCGTACAGAAGCGGACAAGTCAACGCCCATCGACGGATGATCAATCCGCCCCGCAAGCACGCGATGGCGGTCATGCTCCCTTCTCCGTCTAGCGCATCGCCTGATGAAAATGCGCGGCTACTAGCGCATGTGTTGCGGGACCGTGCCTCGGAAAATTTTGCGAAAGATTTCGAATTTGTCTCATAGACACGAGGCACCGCACTAGCGATTCTACCGATCTGAAAAATCCTCGGCGTGCCAACGGCACGCTATCGGCATTCAAAGTACGGCGCCACCTCATATGTCGTAGTTCATGGCACGGGGCGTAACAGGACACGCCTCGGAGCATGTTTGTCGCCCGGAGAATCGTCACGATGTCACAAGCATGCCAATTGAGCTTTACCTTCTCGATTCCAGACACAATGGATTTCGAAGTCGTCGCGTTCCGACTGGAAGAGCAGTTATCCGAAACTTTCCGGCTGGAGCTGGATCTGGCGAGCGCCAATCCGTCGGTGGACTTCGGCAAGGTCCTCGATCACAGCGGCTTGCTTACCATCTGGCAAGGTGATCAACCGGTGCGCTACGTTCACGGCGCCGTTTCGTCGTTCGTTCAGGGAGAGACGGGATTTCGCCGCACCCGCTATTCAGCGGTGGTCGAGCCGCGTATTGCGCGCCTGAAGCTGTCTTCCGACTGGCGCATCTTCCAGATGCTCAACGTGCCGGAGATTGCGCAGGCCGTGCTCAAGGCGCACCGCCAGACGCTGGACTACGAGCAGCGTGTCACCAACGAGCATCTGTCGCGCGAGTACTGCGTGCAGGCTGGCGACACCGACTACGACTTCATCGAGCGCATCCTGCGCGAGGAAGGCTTCTTCTACGCCTTCCAGCACCGCGTCGACGGCCACCGGCTGATCCACTGTGATCGCCTGTTTATCTTGGGCCGCCAGCAGGGCGAGCCGGTGCTGTACAACCCGACGCCCGGCGGCGACCAGCCGCAGCCGTGCCTGCGCACGTTCGCCTATACCGAGAACGTGCGCACTGCGCGCCAGGTGCAGCGTGACTACACGTTCAAGAGTCCACGCTACCCGCACGAGTATCCGCGCGAGGGCACCGACCTCGATCACCAGGGCCGCGGCTACGCGCGCTACGACTACCCGGGCCGCTACAAGCACGAAGCCAGCGGCAAGGCCTTCACGCAGGACCGCCTGCGTGGCCACCGTCGCGATGCGCGTATCGCGCGGGTTAGCGGCGACGATGCGCGCCTGCTGCCGGGTATCGCCTTCGACCTGGCCGGCCACCCACGCGAAGACATGAACCGCGGCTGGCGTCCGGTGAGCATCGTGCATCACGGTAAGCAGACCACCAGTCAGGCGGAAGAGAGTGCCGATGCGCAACAGGGCACGCATTACCGTTATGAAGCCATGCTGGTGCCCGACGACGCGGAATGGCGTGCCGAGCCGCTGCCGCGCCCGCGCATCGACGGCCTGCAGCCCGCGACAGTAGTGGGCCCGGAAGGGGAAGAGATCTATACCGACGAGTACGGCCGGGTGAAAGTGCAGTTTCCGTGGGATCGCGAGGGCAAAAACAACGAGCACAGCTCCTGCTGGATTCAGGTTGCGCAGAATTGGGCAGGCGCGCTGTGGGGGCATATGGCGATCCCGCGCATCGGGCAGGAGGTGATCGTCGGCTACCTCGACGGGGATGCTGACCAGCCGCTCGTCCTGTCACGGGCCTACAACCGCCTGCAACTGCCGCCGTACGAGTTACCCAGGCACAAGACTCGGATGACGATCAAAAGTCAGACGCACAAGGGCGATGGCTTCAACGAACTGCGCTTCGAGGATGAAGCCGGTCAGGAGGAAATCTACGTCCACGCTCAGCGCGATCAAAACATTCACGTCAACCATGACGAAACCACGTTCGTCGGGCATGACCGCAGCGAGCAGGTCGAACACGACGAAACCGTAGCTATCGGGAACGACCAGCGACTTGCGATAGGTCGGGACCGCCGTAAACGAGTGGGACAGGACGAAGAACTCACCATCGAACGGCATCGTGTGATTCACACCGGCATGAATCACACGGAGACCGTAGGCAACAATCGCCACGACTCCATTGTGGTCAACCACCGCGTCGATGTCGGTGGCCATGCGGAGCACCTCGTTCACGGCAGCCACCGCCTGGAAGCCGGGCAGCGCATCGAACGGAGAACCCTTCACTACCAGTTGCAGGCGGCAGAGCGTGTGGTTCTGCAAGGCCCGGGAGGCAGCATCGTCATCGACAGTTCGGGTATCACGCTCGACGCCGTTGCCATTCGCTTCAAGGGGCCGATACAGCAGCAGACCGGCGGCAAAGGCAACCTGCTCGACCTGTTGTCACGGACTGTCAACAACCCCGAAACCAAGTTCAGCGAGCAGTTTCTCGTCAAGCACACGCGTACCGGAGAGGTGTTGGCCAATGTCCTGTATTGCGTGGAAACGGCAGAAGGTCAGCGCTTCGTCGGGCGTACCGATTCGCAAGGGCTTACGGCGCGCATCTATACCGGCCGGCCTGACGCCGCGGCGTTGCGATGGGGAAGAGAGGCGGCGATGCACTTGCGCAAACTGAACATCAGCTACTGAGGTCCGTCATGGAACAACAAAAACAAAGTCGGACCGGCCCGAATAACCCGACGACCGAAGTGGAGGCGATTGCCGATCTTGATTATGTAACGGTGGTTGGTTGTTCTAACCCGGCTTTCTATGTGCGCGCCAGGAAGGGCAACAGGATGATGTTCATCAATCAAGGGATACGGCAGTTGCGCCAATACCCGGAGGGGACGCCGGACTATGCGATTCAGCGTGTTTTTCTGATTTTCGCGAAGGATTATCCGCGCAAGCTTCTGGACGAGCTTAAGAAGATCGTCGAGGTTGACTACGGTGCCAGCTATCGTGAGATGACCGATATCGCCGATCTTGTTTCATTTATTGCGGCGCGTCGCAGTAAGAAACGGCTGATCAAGCAACTGGATATCTTCTCGCACGGCCTCGTGCACAGCATCGAATTCGGATATGACGTCGGTGAGTCATGGCAAATCCGCTATGGGCTGAATCAGGCGCGCATGCTGGCGCCGTTGGCGTTCGATGATGATGCAACCATATTCTCGTACGCGTGCCGTACGGGGCTTGGACACGACATCGGTTCAAAACTCGATCCCGGGGAGGACCCTAGGTATGAAGAGAGCCTCGCACAGGTCATGGCTGATGCGGGTGATGTCGAAGTACAGGCTTTCCCTCGAAGGTCCAACTATGACGAAACTTATGGGACCCGGGAGGAACTCATCGCGGCAAAGAAGACGCAGCCGAAGATTGACGAATATAGGCGCGAGGTCGAGGCCTACCACCATCAGATGGCCGCCTACCGGAAACGGACATTGGCACTGGGAAAGGGACCGATGAATGAAATTCCGGGGGAGCCGCCACCCAAGGCACCTGTTAGACCTTACACCGATCGTGAATTCCAGTTGGCAAAGCATATGGGGGCGCGCCGAATATATGAAGAAGATTCGGACATTGACTTGCCCCTAGACCCGTTGGGTGCCGTAAATCCGGTCAGGTCGGGTAGCACGCCAGAAGGGTTACCCATGGGACTTCGTACTTTCAGACCAAAATCCCGTACATGAACAAAAGAACGGCAGTGTTGATTTCTGCGGTATTGCTGGCTGCTTTTTCCTTAAACTGGACTGCAAGCACAGGAAGTGCAATGAACGAAAATATCATGATGCGAGTATCCGAGGATGATCCGCTATTTGACGCCACCCAGTGGTTTTCCAATGGAATGTATCAACGCATCCCTCTCAAGGAAGAAGACAAGGCCTACTATCCGGCGGGGGCACATTATAACGACATCTTAATGCGACGGATATCCCCACCTCCATTCACCGATGAGCAAGTGGAGAGCCTCCAAATCAATATCGTCATGGCCCTAAAAGGAGAAATTTTCCCCGCTGACTTTCCTCCGAAAGTCCCTCAATCGGTCGAGGACATCGGTTTGGGTTCCGGCTTCGATCCCAGACCACAAATCGTATATATCAGCAGTAGATTCAACGACTATATGGGCGACGAGTCTAAAGTTCCGATCGATAACTACATCTTCTACACCTTGCTAGAGGGTAAGCGCTTTTTCGTTTACATCCAGCGAAATGGTGAGACGGGAGAGATTTTTCGTACATCTCGCGTACGCAGCAGCCATATCCCCAACGATGACGAAGAGCGTCGGTTCCAGTTGTTGCAATCCAAAGCCGATCTCCAGTCCAGGCTGGACGAGCCCGGCTGGAAACAGCGTTCCGGCGAGCTCTGCCCATGGCCCGGCACATGGGAATGCCTGGAGTTGCCGGTAGGCAAGCAGACGTTTGCTCATAACATGCCGTTCCCAAAGATCAACGCGCAGGATGTAACGTGGCGCTTTGTTCCACCAGCACGTCGGCCCTGACGCCGCCCGGGAACTCGACTCGACAATGCATATGCTTGTGCGACGTCAATATGAAAGTGACGCAGACATTAGTTTCTCCCTTGGACCCGTTGAGTGCAGCAAATCCAGTCAGGTCGGGTAGCACGTCGGATGGACTGCCCATGGGACTTCTTACTTTCAGGCCAAAAGTACGTTCATGAACAAAAGAACCTCAGTGTTAATTGCGGCGATCGTACTGGCTACCGTTGTTATGAGCTGGGCGGCGGACAGAGGGAATTTCATGAATGACAAAATCATGATGCGCATATTAGAGGATGATCCACCGTTTGACGCCACGCAGTGGTTCTCTAATGGAATGTATCAGCAAATTCCTCTGAGAGATGAAGACAAGGTCTACTATCCGGTGGGGACGAAAAATAACGACACCTTGATGCGACGGATATCTCCACCCCCATTTTCCGACGAGCAAGTTGAAATCCTGCAAATGAGGATAGTCCGCGCCCTCAAAGGTAAAATATTTCCGGCAGACTTTCCTCCTAAGGTTCCGTCCTCGGTCGACGAACTCGGCTTGGATTCCGGTTTCGATCCCAGACCACAGATCGTCTATCTCACCAGTGGATTCATGGACTTTGGGGACGACAAGCCCAAGGTACCCGTCGACTACTACACGTTCTACACCCTGCTGGAAGGAAAGCGCTTCTACGTCTTTATTCATCGTAACGGAGCGACAGGTGAAATCCTTCGCACTTCCCGCTCACGCAGCAGCCATATCCCCGAAGATGAGGAAGAACGTCGGTTCCAGCCGTTGCAATCCAAAACCGATCTCCAGTCCAGGCTGGACGAGCCCGGCTAGAAAGATCGTTCCGGCGAACCCTACTTGTGGCCCGGCACATGGGAGCGCCTAGAGTTGCCCATAGACAAGCAGACGTTCGCTCATAACATGCCGGTCCCAAAAATCAACACGCAGGATGTAATGCTGCGCTTCGTTCCACCCACGCATTGAGCCCAGCTTTCACAGTCCAGCCATCCCCGCCACCGCCTCCCGCGTCTGCGCAATCTCCGCTTCGAGCCAGTCGAGAAACGACCTGACCTGCGGCTCGCGCTCCCGCCCGGGCCGGCACAGCGCGACAAAACGCGCGCCGTCGAGCCGCACCGACGGCTCGACCGGTGTCAGTGCCCCGTGCGCGACATGCTCGGCAGCCAGCACCGAGCTGAGCAGCGCGATGCCCTGCCCGTGCAGCACGGCCTGCAACGCGTAATGCTCGTCGTCGTAATGGCGAAACACCGCGCGTTCGAGCCACGCTTCGCGGCCGGCCGCACGACACCACGACGCCCAGTCGACCGACACCGGCAACGGCGTATCCCACACGGTCTCGATCAGGTCGAGCGGCTCGCCCGTTCGGTGCGCGTCGAACCCGGCGGCCGCATAGGCGCCGAAATACTCGTCGATCAGCGCAATCTCGTGCAGCGCCGGAAACGTGCGCGACGTTGCGCGAATCGCAAGATCGATCCGCGCATCGCGTTCGAGATCGGCGAGCGTGTTGCCGGTTTCGACCTTGATGTGCAGTTGCGGATCGATGCGACGAAACCGCCCGAGACGCGGAATCAGCCACATCGCGGCGAATGCAGGCGTGGTGGTCAGCACGAGCGTACGCTCGCCGGTCACTTCCGGCCGCACCGCATCCAGCCCGCGACTGAGCGCGAGCAACGCATCGTGACTCGCGCGAAACAGTTGCTCGCCCTCCTCCGTGAGCCGCACGCCGCTCGCGCCGCGCTCGAACAGCAGCACGCCGAGCCGGCTTTCGAGCGACTTGATCTGGTGCGACACGGCGGCGGGCGTCACGGACAGTTCGTCCGCGGCAGCCTTGAACGCGCCGAGCCGCGCCGACGCTTCGAATACACGCAATGCGGTCAGGGGAAGTTTCGAGAACACGGGGCCTCGCGGGCCGGATCGGGCCGGGTTGAATTCGATTGAATCGGGGTGAGACTAGGTGAATTGAAGCACGCGTGCAACGCGAATAGCCTTGCGGGACGTCACGGCAGGGTGCCGTGGCGAATGGCGTCGAACCGGAGAAACAACGTGCAAGGCTTATCGCGCAGGATCACGCAGGCGGTGCTCTACGAAGCAATCGCGATTTCCTGCATCTCGCCCGTGATCGCGGCGCTCTTCAAGCAGGGCCTCGTCTATTCGGGCGCACTGTCGGCGACGATGTCGGCGATCGCGATGCTGTGGAACATGATCTTCAACGCGCTGTTCGAGCGCTGGGAAGCGTCGCGCCGGCAGCCGGCACGCACGCTCGGGCGGCGGATCCTGCACGCCACCGGATTCGAAGGCGGGCTCATCTTCATCCTGGTGCCCGTCGTGTCGTGGTGGCTCGACATCTCGTGGTTCGACGCGTTCGTCGTCGACATCGGGCTGTTTGCGTTCTTCTTCTGTTACGCGTTCGTCTTCCAGTGGGCGTTCGATCGCGTGTTCGACGTGCCCGCGGCGACGAAGGGGGAATGAAACGAGCGCCCGGCAATCAAGCAGTCGAAATCGGCATCAATCGGTGCGTTTATTCCCATTTAAAAACGCACCCTGTTTCATTTTTTCGACATTCAAACAATACCACGACCAGCATTCACAAAATCAAAACAACCCTAGGGTTTACGTTACATTGTCCCTCCGCAAATTCGAATGCTAATGTTGTCTGACCATTAACAGAAATCGATCATTCATACCCACCCCATATAATAGGCGCAATTCCATGCGCTCACTCAATCGCTAAATCCGCCCTCGAATTTTCGGGGGCGATTTGCGATGTTCGCAGTTCAATTCCTAAACAAGGAAATCATCATGAACGAAAATCAGGAAAAGCAGGATCTCCCGCTGATCGAATGGATGCAGGAAGATCAGCATGAAGACTGGGTCGAGATGATGAAGGACAGCGCAGTCATTCCATTCGCAACTGCTCTGTGGGCATAAGCAGGCAGCCCGAATGATGGCGGATCGCAACGACCCGCCATTTTTTTATCCAGAAACTGGATACCCCCGGAGATAATCATGGAAAAAAGTGTCGAAAATTTCTTTTCGTGTGTCCGCGGACATCCAGCCATGGTGCAGAAACATTCAGCCGGCGCCAACATCCTGGTCGGCTCGGATCAAAGCCAGAGAAATACCGCGCAATCGATTATCCGGCACTGCCCGAAAAAACTCGAATATTCGTTCACCTACGTCGAGCTTGACACGGAAAATCACGAACGGGTCATAACGGAAATCGACCGGTGTGACATGTTCATCTTCATGTACGACTCGTCCATCCGTTCCGACATCAACCCGCATGGGCCGTCATTCATCCCGCCCCTCAAGCCGAAAATGGCCGAGCACTGGAAGAAGTCGGTATTGCTGCGGGAATACGGCGAATTCTTCAAGGAGGCCTTTTCCGAGAGCATCGACGACATTGCCGCCCGCAACGAACGCATCATTGCGGCAGCACAACGCGCTCGACGCGTGCAGTTTCACGACGGCTTCGGCGGTTCGCTGCACGGAACGCTGGATCAGACATGGAAAAGCCTCGATGGCCGCAACCACTACGACCTGATGCCCGGCGAAGTGGCGACCCGCGTACTCGACCTGAGCGGAAGCGTGTTGTTCGGCGGCACCTTCCTGAGCACGGTGCCCTTTGCCATCAAGTACGGTGTCATCGACCCGATATTGAAGATCGGGATCGAGCGGAGCCAGGTGGTCAGCGTCGAATCGGCCAATCGACAGCTCGAGGACGATTTCAGGTTGTATCTCGACAAATGCGCGGGAAACAGGATCGTCGAGGAGTTCGGGATCGGGACGAACCTGAACGTCAGGCTGCATGGACGCAATGCAAGTTTCGAAGAACGCCATCCCGGGTTGCACCTTGGCCTCGGCGGCGGTGAACGCGGCAGCCATCACCTGGATCTGGTGTTTTCGTCCGGAACGATCCTGTTCGACGACACCGTCATCTTCGACGGCTCATTCCGTGTGTAGCCCCTGCGACGACACGGCCGGCATCGACGCCCCGGCGAGGTGCCGGCATCGTGACGCCCACCGCCGGGACCCTGCTAGCGCCGGATCCCGTTGCGCCCGCCCCGCACGGTGAGCGCGCCCGCCGGAACTGCATTCATGGTCGACCTCGAACAGCAACTGCGTGCCGCGCAGACGCAATACGCAGGCGATTCACGTGATCTCGCGATCCTGCACCGGATCTGCGAACTGCTGACTGCCCTCCGGCGAGAGGAGGAAATGCTCCCCTGGGCCGACCTGGCGCTGGCGCTCGACCCGCACGACGCCGTCTCCATGACACGGCGTGCCGATGCGCTCTACCTGCTGGGCCGCTACGTCGAAGCCGCCGAAGCCTGGAAACGCGATCCGTCACGGCACAGCCGGCCAGAACTCCACCGTTTGCGACTGGGCATGAGCCTGATGATGGCCGGCGATCTCGCGCAGGCCATCGCGTTGCTCGACGAAGCCTTCCGGATGGCGGCATCCGGTCCTGCCGAGATGAGCGCATCGATCGGATTCGCGATGGGAGAAGCGATGCTCAAGGCGGGCGATCCGCGCGGCTTCGCCTATTGGCGAATGCGTGACGACGTTCCGCGCCTGTCCGCCAATTACCGCCCGGTCGACCTCCCGACATGGGACGGCGAATCGGATGTGCACGGCAAGCGTGTCCTGATCACGCATGAACACGGCTTCGGCGACAACTTTCTCCTCTCGGCCTGCGTGGCCGACTGGCTGGACGAAGGCGCGCACGTCATGCTCACCTGCCATCCGCAGAGCCACGCGCTCATGCAGGCGTCGCTGCCGCGTTGCGAGGTCGTCGCCGCCCCCAATCCCGGGCAGTTTCATGCGCCGTTGCCCGATGAACTGCAAGCACGCGTCGACAGGTTCGCGCCGGACCTGCATGCCACGCTGCTTCATTTGCCGATGCTGAAAGCCCGGCGGACACGCCGGCCGGAACGATGGTTCGCGCCGTACATCAAGACGCCGCCGCACAAGCAGCGGCTCGCTGCCGAATGGGCCGCGCAAGTGCGCGAGCAACATCCGGGCAGGAAGCTGATCGGACTGTTCTGGGATTGCGTCCAACGACATTGGCCAGAAAAAGGCGCCATCGTCAGGTGCTGGGCCGGCCGCCGCAGCCTGCCGCTCGATGCGATCGACGCGATCGTGGCACACCCGGCCATTGCGGAAAGCATGCATTTCGTGAATCTGCATCACCCCGCTGCCGCGGCGCTGGCGGGCACGCCGGCCGGCAATGTTGGTCACTACCGGCCCGGGATTCGGGATTTCGGCGACACGGCCGCATGCATGGCCCAACTGGACGCCGTGGTCGCGGTCGATTCGGGTGTCGCCAACCTGTCGGCCATGATGGGTATGCGGACTTGCGTACCGACCCACGTCTGTGGCGACTGGCGCTGGGGCGTCGAGGGTACCGCGAGCCCCTGGATCGCGCAGGCGACCGCCGTGCGGCAAACCCGCGAAGGCGACTGGAGCGACGTGATTCGACGGATCAACGCGTGGCTCATGCATGTCGTGGCCTGATGCCTGCTCACGCCGGACAGGCATGCCGGCGCCCCCCGGCTCCCGGAATCTTTCCGGGACGGGGGGCGCCGATCCGTCAAGCCGCTTGCGGGCCGGGCGAACGCCCGGCCGCGTCGCTCAATGCACGCCGAGATACGCCTTCACCGCCGGCAGGCCCGGCTTGCCGTCGAGCGTCGTCACGCCCGCGAGCCACTTGTCGAGCGCCTGCGGGTTCGCCTTCAGCCACTCGGCCGCCGCCTTGTTCGGCTCTACCTTGTTCATGATCGGCACCATCACGTGGTTCTCGATCGTCGTCGTGAACTGCAGGTTCGACACGAACTTCGCGACGTTCGGGCAGCGCTGCGCGTAGTCGGGCGGCGTGGCCGTCAGCACCTTCGCTTCGCCGTAGTTCGGGCCGAACACGTCGTCGCCGCCGCTCAGGTAGTCGATCTTCATCTGCACGTTCATCGGATGCGGCTCCCACCCGAGGAACACGATCCACTGCTTGTCGCGGATCGCGCGATTCACCTCGACCAGCATCCCGGCCTCGCTCGACTCGACCATCTTGAACTTGCCGAGGCCGAACTGGTTGCCGTCGATCATCTTCTTGATCAGCAGGTTGCCGTCGTTGCCCGGCTCGATCCCGTAGATCTTGCCGTTCAGCTTGTCCGCGTATTTCTGGATGTCCGCGAACGACTTCAGGCCGCCCTGATAAACGTAGTCGGGCACCGCGAGCGTGTATTTCGCGCCGGTCAGGTTGGGCGTGGAGAGCACCTTGATCGTGCCGGCCTTCGTGAACGGCTGGATGATCGGGTCCATCGTCGGCGACCAGTAGCCGAGGAACACGTCGATCTGCTTGCTCTTGATCCCCGCGAACGTGATCGGCACCGACGCGATCGTCTTCGTCGGGTTGTAGCCGAGCCCCTGCAGCATCGTCGTGGCGAGGCCCGTGGTTGCCGCGATGTCGGACCAGCCGACATCCGCGAAGCGCACGTTCTTGCACACGGGCGGATCGGCCGCATAAACAGCCGACATCGGCGCGGTTATCCCGATCCCGCACACCGCTGCGATCAATAGGCGCTTCATCTTGCTTCTCCTCAAAGTGATGTCGTTTGCTTGAATGCGGGATCGTTTATTGAAGCCGCGCGCCGCGATCCCGGCGACGTCGCGGACTGGATGATTCTCGACAGTCAGCGCCC
The DNA here is from genome assembly GCF_000466765.1 of Burkholderia sp. AU4i. Lineage (NCBI taxonomy): Bacteria > Pseudomonadati > Pseudomonadota > Betaproteobacteria > Burkholderiales > Burkholderiaceae > Burkholderia > Burkholderia sp. AU4i. The sequence goes on from NZ_ASSI01000292.1 coordinate 12,325, forward strand.
CGGCAGCCTGCGCTCGTAACTTGGAGCGTGGCCGAACTGCGCGCGGTAGGCCTTGCTGAAATGGCATGGCGAATGAAACCCGCAGACCGTCGTCACGCGCGCGATCGACGCATCGGTCGTGCGCAGCAGGTCGCGCGCGCGTTTCAGGCGCAGCGTCAGGTAATAGTGGGTCGGCGATACGTTCAGGTACACCTTGAACATCCGCTGCAGGTGCCGCTGCGACAGCCGCACGAGCCGCGCGAGTTCCTCGAGCGACAGCGGCTCCTCGATGTTCGCCTCCATCAGCCGCACGACCTCGATCAGCTCCGCGCGCGAGAAGCCGACGCGCGCATCGACCGGAATCGGCTGCGTGTCGGTCGAGCTGCGGATGCGCTCCAGGATGAACTGCTCGGATACCTGCGCGGCCAGCTGCTGGCCGAACCGCATGCCGACGAGGTTCAGCATCAGGTCGAGCGGCGCGGTGCCGCCGGTGCAGGTCAGCCGGTCGCGGTCGACGACGAACAGTTCGTCGGCGAATCCGACCTGCGGAAACTCGGCATGCAGCGACGACAGGTTCTCCCAGTGCACGGTGCAGCGATAGCCGTCGAGCAGACCGCTCGACATCAGCGCATACGCGCCCGTACAGATGCCGCCGAGCGGCAGCCCGCGTTCGGCAAGCGCCGCGAGCGTATCGCGCGCTCCTTCGTCGACCACGTCGCGGATGCGGATGCCGCCGCACACGATCATCACGTCGGGCAGCTTCGTGTAGTCGAGCGCCTGCGTCGGCCGCACCGCGATGCCGTTGCTGGCATGCACCGGGCTGCCGTCGAGCGAGTAGATCGACCACTGGTAGTGATCGGCCCGCCCGACGTAGTTCGCCATCCGAAGCACTTCGACAGCGCTCGAGAACGCGATCATCGAGAAGTTCGGCAGCGTCAGGAAGCCGAAATGGGCGAGGGACGAAACCGGTGAAACGCAGGCGGCGGGCGCGACAGCGACGGCGGACGTCACATCGGTCTCCTGGCGACAAGGTTGCAAGGGGCCACCCCCGCGGCCGAAGCCGCGGAAGTCGTTTTCTATCGTCAAGGTAAGCGGCCGGGGCTTCCGGCCGCCGGAGGTCAGGCCTGTGCGGGTGAAGCCTTCACGCGAAACAGCTGCTTGAGGCCCGAGAACAGCGGCGCCTTCACGGTGCCCGGCGCGCGGCCGAAGCTTTCGGTGATGCGGTCGAGAATGATCGCGAGCAGCACGACCGACAGGCCGCTTTCGAAACCGAGGCCGATGTCGAGGCGCTGGATACTGGCGAGCACGTCGTTGCCGAGGCCGCCCGCGCCGACCATCGACGCGATGATCACCATCGACAGCGCCATCATGATCGTCTGGTTCACGCCCTGCATGATCGACGGCAGCGCATTCGGGAACTGCACCTTGTACAGCAGCTGCCACGGCGTGCAGCCGAAGGCCTGGCCGGCTTCGACGATCTCGCGGTTCACGTGGCGGATGCCGAGGCTCGTCAGGCGCACCGCCGGCGGCATCGCGAAGATCACCGTCGACAGGATCCCCGGCACGCGGCCGAGACCGAACAGCATCGCGGCCGGAATCAGGTAGACGAACGCGGGCATCGTCTGCATCAGGTCGAGGATCGGGCGCACGATCGCGGCGACCCACTTGCTCTTCGCGGCCCAGATGCCGAGCGGGATGCCGAGCACGAGGCTGATGATCGTCGACGACAGCGTGAGGCCGAGCGTGATGACGGTCTGGTCCCAGAAGCCGGTCGCGAAGATCAGCAGCAGCGACGCGGTGGTGAACAGCGCGAAGCGCCAGCCCACCCGCCACAGCCCGACGCCGATGAAGATCGCCATCATCAGCCACATCGGGATCGCCTGCAGGCCATGCTCGACGAAGGCCGCGAGCCCCTCGATCGCTTGACCGATCGCGTCGAACGTCTTCGCGTCATGGTCGAGCAGGTAGTGAACGGACTGGTCGACCCAGGTACCGAGCGGAATCATTTCAGACATGGGAGCCTCGCGAACGCGTGATGGCCTTCAGGATGAGCGCACGATCGACCGAGCCGCAGTAGCAGCCGTCGTCGTCGACGACAGGCAGTGCATTCGGGCTCGCGACCACGCGCGCGACGACATGTTCGAGCGATGCATCGCGCCGGATGCTTTCTATCGGGCTCACGGACGGCGTGTCCTGACCGATCGCATCGCGCGTGACGAAGCCGCGGATCTTGCGTTGCGCGTCGAGCACGAACGCATAGTCGGCACTGCCGTTCAGCGTGGCCGCGACGTTCGCGGCATCGCACTTCGACACGATCGGCACGGCGCCCGTCTGCATCAGGTCGCCGGCCGTGAGGTAGCGGCTGGTGTCGATGCCGTCGAAGAACGCGCGCACGTAATCGTCGGCCGGGTTCGCGATGATGTCCTGCGGCGTGCCGACCTGCACGAGCCGGCCCCCTTCCATGATCGCGATGCGGTTGCCGATGCGCAGCGCTTCTTCCAGGTCGTGCGACACGAACATGATCGTGCGGCGCTGCTCCTTCTGCAGTTGCAGCAGCACATCCTGCATTTCGCGGCGCTTGAGCGGATCGAGGGCGGAGAACGCCTCGTCCATGATCATCAGCGACGGGTTCACGGCCAGCGCACGGGCGAGGCCCACGCGCTGCTGCATGCCGCCCGACAGCTCGGACGGTAGCTTGTGCGAGAACGGCGCAAGGCCGACCTGCTCGAGCACTTCCATCGCGCGGCGCTCGCGTTCCTTCTTGCCGACGCCCGCGACTTCCAGGCCGAACGCGGCGTTCGACACCACGGAGCGATGCGGCATCAGCGCGAACGACTGGAACACCATGCTCATGTCCTTGCGGCGCAGCGCGGTCAGCGCCGAGCGGCGCGCCGACGCGACGTCGAGCCCGTCGATCATCACCTTGCCGGCGCTCGGATCGACCAGCCGGTTCACGAGGCGGATCAGCGTGGACTTGCCGGAGCCGGACAGGCCCATCAGCACGAAAATTTCGCCTTCCTGCACATCGAAGGAGACGTTGTGCACGCCGACGACCTGGCCGGTGCGCTTGAGCACGTCGTCCTTCGTCGCGCCGGCGGCAAGCATGTCGAGCGCCTGCTGCGGGTTACTTCCAAACACCTTGCACAGACCTTCGACCACGACCTTGGGGGCATCCATCGAAACCTTCTCCTCGTGTAGCGGGGACTCACGTATGTCATAGCGTGCCTACATAGTTGCCAGAAAAAACCCCGACCTGCCGACGAATTACGACAAACGCTTGCGCAAATACGACACGGCCTCCAGCCCCGCCGGGCGGGCCGCGGCGCGCGGCGGCACGCGATTGCGGCGGCGCAATACGCGCACAGCCAGCAACGACGGGCATCGCGCGCCGGACTTGTGCGCAGCAGCGTCGCGCATATCGCGTCGTTTTTTACGCGAATTCGCATCGGGCGCGCGTCGCTTTACGACAATTCCACGTCCGATCCCGCGGCCATATGGCCTGACAAATGCGCACGCGGCATTCACCGATAAAAAGCATGACCGTGCAAAAAGCCGCACGACGACACCGGCAGGTGCACGCCGCGATACCGCGCCAACCCGGAAAATCCCCGACAGCCGCTGTGATACATTCCCCGCCAACAGGCTGATTGCACCGCAGGCCGCCATGCAGCGGCCGCCTTCAGCCGTGCATGCCGGTTCGCCTGCCGGCCATGCCGACACCGCCTCGACCGGCATACGTCCGATCGCAGGCCGATAACGATACGAGAGAGGGAGCAAGGCGAGATGAACTGGGCTTTTACCGCAATCGGCTTCGTCGTGGGCGGGATTGCCGCATTGATCGGGGATTTCTCCGCCGTCAACGGCGCCGTGCTCGGCGCCGCGATCGGGTTCTGTCTCGATCACACGCTGCAACAGCGCAAGCGCAAGAGCAAAGGCGCTGCACCCGACACGTCCGCGGTGCAGGCGCCGCCCGCCCAGCCGCCGGTTCCGCTCGCCGATCGCGTCGCGCGGCTCGAAGCCACCGTCGAGACGCTGACACGTGAAGTCGCGTCGCTGCGCGGCCAGCTGGCCGGCGCGAAGGCCCGCTCGATCCCGACCGCGGCGACGGCGCACACGGCCGCAGGCACCGCATCGTTGTCCGCTGCCCCGTCCGCGATCTCATCCGCCCCCGTCCCGCCTTCGGCCACGCTGCCGCCGCGCCCGCCAGCCCCGCCGCACACGCGCCCAGCATCGCGCACACGAGCAGCACTGCCCCGCCTGTCTTCCCTGACCGCATCGTCCATCCGTATTCGTCGATTGCACGTCCGGAAAATTACAA
>NZ_ASSI01000293.1:0-9684 GCF_000466765.1 Burkholderia sp. AU4i
GCGGCCCGGCCGCCACGGTGGCCGCGATCGCCGCCAACCTGGCCGCGAACGCCGGCGCTGCGCCCACAGCGCCGGCCGACGTGCCGATGACGCCGTCGGCAGCCGCCGCGCACCACCTGAACGCCGACGACGCCGACATCGACCTGCCGAGCCTGCCCGCGCATGAAGCGGCCGCCGGCCGCCGCACTTGGCGGCCGGGCCCCGGTGCCGCACCCGCGAACGGCGGTGAAGCCGATTCGATGTACGAGCGTTCGAAGCTGAACCCCGTGCTCACGTTCGACAACTTCGTGACCGGCAAGGCGAACCAGCTCGCGCGCGCCGCCGCGATCCAGGTCGCGGACAACCCGGGCATCTCGTACAACCCGCTGTTCCTGTACGGCGGCGTCGGCCTCGGCAAGACCCACCTGATCCATGCGATCGGCAACCAGCTGCTGCTCGACAAGGCCGGCGCGCGGATCCGCTACATCCATGCGGAACAGTACGTGTCCGACGTGGTGAAGGCGTACCAGCGCAAGGCATTCGACGACTTCAAGCGCTACTACCACTCGCTCGACCTGCTGCTGATCGACGATATTCAATTCTTCTCGGGCAAGTCGCGCACGCAAGAGGAATTCTTCTACGCGTTCGAGGCGCTGGTCGCGAACAAGGCGCAGGTGATCATCACCAGCGACACGTATCCGAAGGAAATCTCGGGCATCGACGATCGCCTGATCTCGCGCTTCGACTCGGGCCTCACCGTCGCGATCGAGCCGCCCGAGCTGGAAATGCGCGTCGCGATCCTGATGCGCAAGGCGCAGTCGGAAGGCGTGAACCTGTCGGAAGACGTCGCGTTCTTCGTCGCGAAGCACCTGCGCTCGAACGTGCGCGAACTCGAAGGCGCGCTGCGCAAGATCCTCGCGTATTCGAAGTTCCACGGCCGCGAGATCTCGATCGAGCTGACCAAGGAAGCGCTGAAGGACCTGCTGACCGTGCAGAACCGGCAGATTTCGGTCGAGAACATCCAGAAGACCGTCGCCGACTTCTACAACATCAAGGTCGCCGACATGTATTCGAAGAAGCGCCCCGCGAACATCGCGCGGCCGCGACAGATTGCGATGTATCTCGCGAAGGAACTCACGCAGAAGAGCCTGCCGGAAATCGGCGAGCTGTTCGGCGGGCGCGATCACACCACCGTGCTGCACGCGGTGCGCAAGATCGCCGACGAGCGCAGCAAGGACGCGCAGCTCAACCACGAGCTGCACGTGCTGGAACAGACGCTGAAGGGCTGAGCGCGCGGCGCGCTTGATAATTCGGCCTCCGCCCCAATTTAAGGGGGGCGGTTCGGTTTTGAGGCACAATACTGGTTTGACCGCCCCGGTGGTGGCGGGCCAAGAGCCCGGCCGGCGGGGCGCTGCGAGGCTGCTGCGCTGCAGGCCGTTACTCAACGAAGGAACTCTATGCAACTGGTCAAGACCGAACGAGACACCCTCCTCAGGCCGCTGCAAACGGTCAGCGGCATCGTCGAACGCCGCCATACGTTGCCGATCCTCGCCAACCTGCTGATCACCAAGAACGGCCCGGACGTTTCGTTCCTGTCGACCGACCTGGAGCTGCAGATCACCACGCGCGCCGATTTCGGCGTCGGCGGCGACCAGGTCGCGACCACCGTCGCCGCCCGCAAGCTGCTCGACATCCTGCGCGCGATGCCTGACGGCCAGGTCACGCTGTCGCTCGCCGACAAGCGCCTCACCGTTCAATCGGGCAAGAGCCGTTTCGCACTGCAGACGCTGGCGGCCGACGAGTTCCCGACCGTCGCGCAGGCCAAGGATTTCGGCGCCACGCTGACCGTCCCGCAGAAGTCGTTCCGCCAGTTGCTCGGCATGGTGCACTTCGCGATGGCGCAGCAGGACATCCGCTACTACCTGAACGGCATGCTGCTCGTCGTCGACGGCGACCAGCTGATGGCCGTGGCCACCGACGGCCACCGCCTCGCGTTCTCGTCGATGAAGCTCGAAGGCGGCACGTTCGGCCGCCAGGAAGTCATCGTGCCGCGCAAGACGATTCTCGAGCTGCAACGCCTGCTCGAAGACATCGACGACACCGTCACCATCGACATCGCGCAAACCCAGGCCAAGTTCACGTTCGGCCAGGTCGAGCTCGTGTCGAAACTCGTCGAGGGCAAGTTCCCCGACTTCCAGCGCGTGATCCCGAAGGCGCACAAGAACACGTTCGAGATCGGCCGTGAAGAACTGCAGCGCTCGCTGCAGCGCGCGGCGATCCTGACCTCGGACAAGTTCAAGGGCGTGCGCTGCATCATCGCGCCGGGCCAGCTGAAGATCATGTCGACCAACGCCGATCAGGAAGAGGCGCAGGAAGAACTCGAAATCGCCTACCAGGGCGATACCGTCGACATCGGCTTCAACGTCACGTATCTGCTCGACGTGCTCGCGAACCTGAAGGTCGACACCGTGCAGGTGAGCCTCGGCGACGCCAGCTCGAGCGCGCTGATTACCGTGCCCGAGAACGACGAGTTCAAGTATGTCGTGATGCCGATGCGCATCTGACGCGCACGACATCAAGACACACACCAGGGGGCGGCAAGCCCCTTTGGCGTTTTTATGGCGAACCGACAACCCGCCCTTTTAGTGCCTTTTCGGCACTTGGGCGGGCCAGGAAACTGGAGCGGCCCGGCGATTTCCTTCGCTGAAACGCACCGCGCCGCCACCTGAGTGGCCTCGCAGAACCGGAAGATATCCATGAGTGAACAGCACAATTCGCAACCCGATAACAGCAGCTACGGCGCCTCGTCGATCCAGATCCTCGAAGGTCTGGAAGCGGTGCGCAAGCGCCCCGGGATGTACATCGGCGACACGTCTGACGGCACCGGTCTGCACCACCTCGTGTTCGAGGTGCTCGACAACTCGATCGACGAAGCGCTGGCCGGGTACTGCAACGACATCCACGTGACGATTCACGCCGACAACTCGATTTCCGTGACCGACAACGGCCGCGGGATTCCGACCGACGTGAAGATGAACGACAAGCACGAGCCGAAGCGCAGTGCGGCGGAAATCGTGATGACCGAGCTGCATGCCGGCGGCAAGTTCGACCAGAACAGCTACAAGGTGTCCGGTGGCCTGCACGGCGTGGGCGTGTCGTGCGTGAACGCGCTGTCGAGCTGGCTGCGCCTCACCGTGCGCCGCGACGGCAAGAAGCGGTTCATGGAGTTCCACCGCGGCGTCGCGCAGGATCGCGTGCTCGAGGTGGTGGACGGCGTCGAAGTGTCGCCAATGCTCGTGACCGGCGACACCGAGAACCGTGGTACCGAAGTGCATTTCATGGCCGATCCGACGATTTTCGGTACGGTCGAGTATCACTACGACATCCTCGCGAAGCGGATGCGCGAGCTTTCGTTCCTGAACAACGGTGTGCGGATTCGCCTCACCGATCTGCGCTCGGGCAAGGAAGACGATTTCGCCTTCGCCGGCGGTGTGAAGGGCTTCGTCGAGTACATCAACAAGACGAAGACCAACCTGCACCCGACCGTGTTCTTCGCCAACGGCGAGAAGGACGGCGTGGGCGTCGAAGTCGCGATGCAGTGGAACGACAGCTACAACGAAAACGTGCTGTGCTTCACGAACAACATCCCGCAGCGCGACGGCGGCACGCACCTGACCGGCCTGCGGGCCGCGATGACGCGCGTCATCAACAAGTACATCACCGACAACGAAATCGCGAAGAAGGCGAAGGTCGAGACGACCGGCGACGACATGCGCGAAGGGCTGTCGTGCGTGCTGTCCGTGAAGGTGCCGGAGCCGAAGTTCAGCTCGCAGACGAAGGACAAGCTGGTTTCGTCCGAGGTTCGTGCGCCGGTTGAGGAAGTTGTGGCGAAGGCTCTGGAAGAATTCCTGCTGGAAACGCCGATCGACGCGAAGATTATTTGCGGGAAGATTGTTGAAGCTGCTCGCGCGCGGGATGCGGCGCGGAAGGCGCGCGAAATGACGCGACGCAAGGGCGTGCTCGATGGCGTCGGCCTGCCCGGCAAGCTCGCGGACTGCCAGGAGAAAGACCCGGCGAAGTGCGAAATCTACATCGTCGAGGGTGACTCGGCAGGTGGGTCGGCGAAGCAAGGGCGTGATCGCAAGTTCCAGGCGATCCTGCCGCTGCGCGGCAAGGTGCTGAACGTCGAGAAGGCGCGCTACGACAAGCTGCTGTCGTCGGAACAGATCGTCACGCTCGTGACCGCGCTTGGGTGCGGGATCGGCAAGGAAGACTACAACCTCGACAAGCTGCGCTATCACCGCATCATCATCATGACCGACGCGGACGTCGACGGTGCACACATCCGGACGCTGCTGCTCACGTTCCTGTATCGCCAGATGCCGGACATGATCGAGCGCGGGTACGTGTATATCGCGCAGCCGCCGCTTTACAAGATCAAGGCGGGTAAGGACGAGCGGTATCTGAAGGATGACGTGGAGCTCAACGCGCACATGCTGCGGTTGGCGCTGCAAGGGTCGGAGCTGGTGCCGGGTGAGAATGCGGCGGCGATTTCGGGCGATGCGCTTGGGGAGCTGGCAAGGTCGTATCTGCTGTCGCAGAGCGTGATCGAGCGGTTGAGCCGGTTGTATGATCCGGCCGCGCTGGAAGCTGTTATGGATGGGGTGGTGATCGATCTCTCCAATGAGGCTTCGACTGAGGCTTCGGCGAAGGCTCTTCATGCCGCGCTGCATGACGAGGCTTTGAAGAACGAAGTGCGTGTGGTGCCTTCGTATGACGCGGTTCGCGAACAGCGCGCGCTGCATGTCGAGCGGACGCATCACGGCAACGTGCGGGTTTCGGTCATCGACCAGGAATTCCAGCACACGGCGGATTATCAGCAGCTCGTGACCACCGCGAATACGTTCAAGGGGCTTATCGGGGAAGGCGCGGTCATCAAACGCGGTGAGCGCAGCATGGCCGTGGCGGACTTCAAGAGCGCGATGAAGTGGCTGCTGGCCGATGCTGAACGCAACGTCTCGAAGCAGCGCTATAAGGGGCTCGGCGAGATGAACCCCGAGCAGCTGTGGGAAACGACGATGGATCCGGCAGTGCGGCGTCTGCTGCGTGTGCAGATCGAAGACGCGATTGCGGCGGATGGGATCTTTACTACCCTCATGGGGGATGATGTCGAGCCGCGGCGGGCGTTTATCGAGAGCAATGCGTTGCGGGCGGGGAATATTGACGTTTGATTTTTCTCGTAGATCAAGCAAGCAAACTGCGCGACTAATAAGTTACTGCGCACTCGTACCCGTTCGGCGATCGCATAACGATCTCAACCTACGGGCTCTTAGTTCGTGGGGGCGCGTTCGAATCACTCATGCTCTATCATAGGTTACTGCACTAAGAATCAAGGACTTAACCTGATGGCTAGGTCCTTTTTTTATCCTCGATGCGCCGTTGTGGGCGATTTGTTCTGTTTGGCACAGATTCGCCTCAACTCGATACTGCGGCCAACGAATCGCATGAAGGTCTCGTTATGCCGGAAGAGCGAGGACTCAAGGAAGAAGTCGATCAAGTGCTCAATGCGCCAGCAGTACACATTGGCGAAAAGCTGTTTGCCAACCTCACGTAGCTATGCATCTGGTGCAAGACAGAATAATTATCAAAATACGACTCATATCAACAACAAAAAGATGCTATATACGTAGCTTAGAGTAGATCATATACTTTCTAAAATAACCTACCCACGCACTCGCTAGCCCAAATGTGGCAGCCAGGATGTCGAACGAACAGCTTACAACTCTTACCCAGCCACAACGCGATCGGCTCGCGTTCGTGGAGTTGCGGGTGCGCTTCATCGGGGAGATACGCCGCCAGGACTTGGTCACGCGGTTTGGCATCCAGTCCGCTGCGGCATCCAGAGATCTGGCGCTGTACAAGGAGTTGGCCCCGGGTAACATCGACTACGACTCCAAGGGTAAATCCTACGTCCTTGGGCCGAGCTTTCAGTCTGTCTTCGACTTCCCCCCCGAGCGGGTGCTGTCGTGGCTGACCCAGGGATTTGGCGATGGTGAGCCGATGCGGCTCAAGGCATGGGTGGCCAGCGATAGCCCGTCCAGGCTCCCCCATCCGGATCCGGACGCTCTTGCGACCGTGACCCGGGCAATCCACCAGGAATGCCCGCTGGGCATCGAGTACCACTCCATCTCCAGTGGCCGCACCGAGCGAGAGATCGTCCCGTTCGCACTGGTCGACAATGGCCTGCGCTGGCACGTCCGCGCCTTCGACCGGAAGTCTCAGGAGTTTCGGGATTTCGTCATCACCCGGATCAAGTGCCCCGTGATGCTCAAGGGCCAACCAGTGGCGCCCCACGAGATGCGCGATCAGGACATTCAGTGGACCCGGATCGTCGAGCTGGAGTTGGTGGCGCACCCGGATCAACCCCGGCCAGAGATCACTGAAATGGATTACGGCATGCGCGACGGCGTGCTGCGGATGAAGCTGCGCGCCGCCACGGCCGGATACCTCCTGCGTAAATGGAGTGTCGATTGCTCCCCTGACCACAGCCTGCGCGGGCATGCGCCGTGTCAATGAGCGATTCACACAGATCCTGATTGACCGCCAGGACGTCAGCTTCGTCGTCTCCGCGCGCCTGCTCAAGAAGACTGCCGACCAGCAGAACAAGATCCGCGAATACCTTACGCCGTTCGCCAAGTTCTACGGCTCGATGAACGAGCGCATTGATGAGTACGTGCGGCTGTTCCCGGTTCACCCGGACTACCTGAAGACCTTCGAGCAGATCCACTTCACCGAGAAGCGCGGCGCACTCAAGACGATCGAGGCCGCCATGCTGGCCATCCTCGACCAGGAAGTACCTGCCGACAAGCCGTTGTTCATAAGCTACGAGAGCTTCTGGAACACCATCAGGGCCAATTCGGTCCTGCGCGCCGACCCGAACATCAAGGAGGTCATCCGCGTATCCGAAGTGCTGGAGTCGCGCGTGCAGCAGGCCTTCACGCGCCCGGCCTACAAAGCCATGGCGCTGCGCGTTATCAACGCGCTGGCCGTCCACCGTTTGACCACGGGCGGCGACATCCATGTCCCCATTGGCCCCACGGCCGCCGAACTGCGCGATGCCCTGTGCCTGTTCCAGCCGGGGGTGGAGGAAATGTCGGGCGATCCGGCCGAGAACCTGCTGTCGATGGTGCAGACCGTGTTGCGGGAGGTGCTGAAGACCGTCAACGGCCAGTTCATCTCTAAGGCACCGGACACCGAGCAGTACTACCTCGACCTCAAGAAGGACATCGACTACGATGCGCAGATCGAAAAGCGCGCCGAAGCCCTGTCCGAGGACGCGCTGGACCGCGCCTACTACAGCGCCATCAAGGCACTGATGGAGTGCAGCGACGATCTGCGTTACCCCGGCTTCCAGATCTGGCAATACCAGATCGAGTGGCAGGAGCGCCGCGTCGAGCGCATGGGATACCTGTTTTTTGGTGCGCCGAACGACCGACCCACGGCACAGCCCGAGCGCGATTTCTACATCTACTTCATCCAGCCCTTCGACAAGCCGAAGTTCAGCGACGCCAACTTGGCGGACGAAGTGTTCTTCCGCTTGAAGTCGCCGGACGAGGACTACAAGCGCTACCTGTCGCAGTACGCGGCAGCACTGGATCTGGCGTCGACAGCCAGCGGTGGCGCGAAAGCCATCTACCTGTCGAAGGCCCAAGAGTCGCTGCGATCCATGAGTAAGTGGCTGCAGGAAAAGCAGATGACCGCGTTCGAGGTCACCTACCAGGGCAAGACCAAGACGCTGCAGGACTGGTCCAAGGGCGTTTCCTTGCGTGACCGCGCGCGACTGGGTCCGGACGAGCGCATCAACTTCCGCGACGTGGTGAACATCGTCTCTGGCCTGGCACTTGGCCAGCGCTTTGCCGACATCTCGCCTGAGTACCCCACCTTCTCGGTGCTGGTCACCGAAGCCAAGCTGGTGCAGCTCGCAGAGCGTTCGCTGGACGAGCTCAAACAGTTCAAACATGTCGAGGCACCGAAAGAGATCAATCTCGCGGTGCTGCGGACCCTGTTCGAATTGTTCGACCTGCCGTCCGGCTTGGCCCAGAAGGCCAGCCAGGGCGATACCGAGCCGGTCATCAAACTACAGGAGAAAGTCAGTGCGCTGGTGCCGCGCGTGCTCAAGGCCGGCTCCGACCTGCAGCAAGGCAAGCTCGGCTTTTGGGGGCAGAACATCCTGCGCGACGAAGAAGCCAAAGACTGGCACGCCCGGCTCGATTCACTGAAAAAGTTCACCGAATCGCTGGCGCCGTACAACACCATCGGCAAGCTGAAGAACCTGCGTGTCACACAGGAAGACCTCGACAGCCAGAAGAAGAATCTGGAGATCCTGGCTGCCGTCGAGCGACTGCTCGAGCTGGTGATGGAGCTGGGCGGCACGGCGTCCTACCTCTCGCAGGCCGAGATGGTGCTGCCTGCAGAGCACCCGTGGGTGAAACAGGCCGAGGCCGCCCGCAAAGCGCTACAGGACAAGCTCAGCCAGGACCGCACGGCCGAGCATGCTTCCGAGTACCGGCAGACGCTCATCCAGCTCAAGAAGGACTACATTACCGCCTACATTGCCAGCCACAGCAAGGCGCGGTTGGGCGTGGCCGAGGACAAGACCCGCAACGCCCTGCGCAAGGACGACCGCCTGCTGACGCTGCGCGTGTTGGCCGGGGTACTTGTCGATGCAGGAGCGAATGTGAACAGCATCGGCGACCTGGGCAACACGCCACTCCATCAAGCAGCGATGATGGGTCAACTCGAATCGGCAAGGCTTCTTTTGAAACGTGGCGCGGCCACGCAGGCAAAGAACGAATTCGGGCAGACGCCGCTAGACGTCGCCAAGCTCAGCGGAAGCGAAGAGATGATTCGCCTTCTTGAAGCTGGGCGATGACGTTCACGAAAATCACCGTGTGGCCATGATTGATGGAACATCACTTTTCCCTGTTTCCGGATGACATCTTTCCCGTTGAGAAAGCCATTACCAACATAGGCGGTATCGAGGCACGTGCGGTAGATCGATTCTTCAGGGGACGGAGACGCTTCGCAATAACTCTCGAGGTTCGAGACAACTACGAGTGCGATGAGTCCGCCTGCCTTGGCTTTATTGAACCGGAGGCCTTCGCCTTTTTCCTGCCATTGTTCATGAAGTTGGCAGCGTGCGAATACGACGCATCAAACAACATTCCGGACTCGGTTGACCTTCCCCAGGAAGGCCAACCGTACATGCCATGGATGCGCGCCATCGACGCGCATTTCGAGATGTTCGGATTCAAGCCGGGTGATCGCGTCTATCTTCGGTTCAACTTTGATTCCCGAAGGGTCATCATCACGCCCGACTACAACGCGCTGAACTGGCGAGAGCAGCCCTATGGGGCAGCTGCCCAAGAAGAGGAAGAGGAGCTGGAACACGCAGCGCTGGCCCCTTTGCGCCGCTCTGTTGTCTGGTGACGGCTCGACGTGAAGCACTTCGGCGCGCGCCTTGATGCAAATGGTCCGCGGCGGTGCTGCAAGTAACTTCAACAACCGTCACAACAGACGAAAAGTCGCGCTCTGCTCGCTCGCATTCGACGGCATCGCAAGCATCAGTGCATGCAGCACGACAAGCATCCATGCCGAGTACTCCGCACGCATTTTTGCCGCCGAATGCAAAAACCCCCGCCTTTC
>NZ_ASSI01000294.1:0-4091 GCF_000466765.1 Burkholderia sp. AU4i
CGCCGCGCTGTTCGCGGCGTTCGTCGGCGCGGAGCGCTGGCAGGCGCGGCCGATGATCGATCTCGCGCTGTTCCGCCAGCCGCGCTTCGTCGGCGCCGTGCTCGCGATGTTCGGTTATGCGGCGTGCGCGCAGGTCATGATGACGTTCCTGCCGCTGTACCTGCAGAACGCGTTCGGGATGTCGGCGATCGATGCGGGGCTCGGGATGCTGCCGTTCGCGTTCGCGATGATCGCCGGGCCGTCGCTCGGCGCGGCGCTGGCCGCGCGCGTGTCGTCCGGCGGCGTGCTGGCGGGCGGGCTCGCGTTGATCGGCGCGGGCAACCTCGCGACCGCGGCGCTGACGGCCGCGGGCGACTACCGGCTCGTCGCGATCGGCATGTTCGTGACGGGCTGCGGCGCGGGCATCATGAACGGCGACACGCAGAAGGCGATCATGGCGTGCGTGCCGTCGAATCGCACCGGCATGGCGTCGGGCATCAGCACGACGACGCGCTTCTCGGCGATCGTGACGGCCGTCGGCGTGCTCGGCGCGGTGCTGGCGGCGAGCACGCAGGCGCGGCTCGACCGGCTGCTGTCCGCCGCGCCCGGCCTGCGCGCGTTCGCCGATGCGCCGTTCATGTCGAGCCTGCTGGCCGGCGACCTGGCGCGGGCGCTCGAGCGTGTGCCGCCGTCGGCCGCCGGTGCGCTCGCGAAGGCGGCGCCCGTCGCGTTCGCGAGCGGGTTTGCCGACGCGCTGACGGTAAGCGGCGTGCTCGCGCTCGTCGTGGCCGTCGTTGCATGGAAGTTGCTTGCGCAACCGATGCGCGATGGTGCGCGAGGGTGCGCGAGGGTGCGTGAAGGTGCGTGAAGGTGCGTGAAGGTGTGTGACGTATCGAGCGGCGCGTTGTCGCGCCTGTCGGTCGCGCCGGTCAATGCGACTTCGTCGCGTGACGGTGGATGCGTGCCGCATGGGCGACGCGCGGCGGGTGCGATGCACGGCAATGCGTCGCCTGCCTGCGGCGCGTGCGTCGAACCGGGTCGGGCTCAGCGGCCGTAGCGGACGTAGCGGACGTATCGGTTGGATCGGCTGTATCGGCCATATCAGCCATATCGGACATATCGGACATATCGGACATATCGGCCGCGGCCGGCACGCGGTTCCCGGCGTCCGCGACTGCGCCCGCGGGAACCGCGGCAACCGTCGGCAGCATCGCCTCGGCGTCGAGCCATGCCCGTGTCGCTTCCGCGATCAGCCCGCGCAGCCAGCGCACGCCGTCCACGCACGCGCCCGATTCGTTCCACGTCATCCGGTACACGATGTCCCGCGGCTCCACCGGCAGCGCGACGGCGGCGAGCGGCAGCAGCTTCGCATAATGCCGCGCGAGCCGGTACGTGGTGGTCAGAAGCATGTCGGTGCGCACGAGCGCATGCGCGGCAAGTTCGAAGTGGGGCAGCGTGACGACGATCCGCCGCTGCAGGCCCACGCGTTCGAGCTGCCGGTCGATCGCGCCGGACGCCTCGAGCCACGACGGCGTCGGGCACAGCTGCGGCGCGTCGGCAAAATCGGCGGCCGTCATCGCGCCGTGCCGCGCGAGCGGATGCGTCGCGCGCATCAGGCATACGACGCGATCGTCGAACAGGTCGTCCTGCCGGAACCGCGACGAGCGCGCCGGGCGATTGTCGATCACGACGTCGAGTTCGCCGTCGGCCAGCGCGCGCTCGTCGTCGAAGCCGTCGCCGAGCGGATGGAACACGAGTTGCGCGTTCGGCGCGCGTTCGCGGAACAGCGCGACGAGCTTCGGCACGAACAGCACGTTCAGGTAGTCGGGGCAGCCGATCCGGTAGGTGCGCACCGACGTGCGCGCGTCGAACGTCGGCTGCTGGATGCGGATGAAGTCGATCACGCGCAGCGCGTTGCGCAGCGGTTCGATCAGCCGCGCGCCGAACTCGGTCGGCACCATCCCGTAGCGGCTGCGCACCAGCAACGGATCGCCGAGCAGCGTGCGCAGGCGCTTGAGCGCGGCGCTCGTCGCCGGCTGCGACATGTTCAACCGCACGGCCGCGCGCGACACGGTGCGCTCGGTGAGCAGCACGAGCAGGATGCGCATCAGCCGCGCATCGAGCACGTCGAGCGCGCCCGCGGCGTCGGATGCGCGGCGGGGCAGTGCGTCCGGTTCTAGCGTGTCCCGCATGCCGATACGCCTCCCGGCGGCACGATGCCCGAGCGCGACGCGGCAGCCGGCCGGCGGCGCATCATTTTGCGAAGGTGCCCGGCCAGCCGACGATCCGCTTCGGGCGCGGCGGTGCGTACGTGCGGACCTTCGACGTCTTCAGCTTCAGGCGCACCAGCGACTCGGCGAGTGCGACCGCGGCCGATACGCCGTCGACGACCGGCACGCCCGTGCATTCCTCGATCTGCCGGTCGAGGCCGGCCATCCCGCCGCAGCCGAGGCAGATCACTTCCGCGTGATCGTCCTTCACCGCGCGCTGCGCCTGGCCGACGATCGACTCGATCGCGCGCGCCGGGTTCTCCTCGAGTTCGAGTACCGCGAGGCCGCTTGCGCGCACCGACGCGCAGCGTGCGTCGAGTCCGGCGAGCTTCAGGCGATCCTCGATCAGCGGCACCGTGCGGTCGAGCGTCGTGACGACCGAGTAGCGATGGCCGAGCAGCATCGCGATGCTCGCGGCCGCTTCGGTGATGTCGACGACGGGCACCGTCAGCAGTTCCTGCAGGCCTTCGCGGCCGTGTTCGCCGTAGCCGGCCTGGATCACCGCGTCGTACGGCTCGTCGTAGCTCAGCACGCGATCCATCACGGCGATCGCCGCGAGGTAGCTCTCGAAGTTGCCTTCGACCGACTCCGCGCCGAAGCGCGGCGTCAGCCCGACGATCTCCGTGCCCGGCGACGCGGCGGCCTGCGCCTGCGCGGCGATCGCGTCGGTGATCGACTCGGTCGTGTTGACGTTGACTACCAGGATCCTCATTGCCGACTCCGTATGCGTGTGTTCAGTGTTGCGCGCAGGCGACCGCGATGGGTTCGCCCGAGCGCTCCTCGTATTGCCGTTTGCGATCGGCCAGCAGCCAGTACACGCTGCCCGCGATGGCCGCGCCGAGCAGCCACGAGAACGGCGTCATCGCGCTGAAGGCCGGCACGACGGCGAGCGTGATCGAGATCAGCGCGGACGGCAGGAGCGCCGCCAGGGCCTTGCGGTTCACGCCGCGCGTGTAGAAGTAGGCGCCCGTCGGCGCTTCGGTATAGAGGTCGGGCACGTTCACGCGCTGCTTGCGCACGAGCCAGTAGTCGACCGTGATGATCCCGTACAGCGGGCCGAGCAGCGCGCCGAGGCCGGACAGGAAGTAGACGATCACGATCGGGCTGTTGTACAGGTTCCACGGCAGGATCAGCACGGCGACCGTCGCGCTGATCAGGCCCGCGCGGCGGAACGACAGGCGATGCGGCGCAAGGCTCGTCAGCACGAAGGCCGGCGCGACGAAGTTCGCCATGATGTTCACCGCGACCGTGACGATCAGGAACGCGAGGCAGCCGAGCACGAGGAACAGCTTGTTGGGCACCGTCGCGATGATTTCCGTCGGGCTGTGGATGATGTGGCCGTTCAGCTTGAACTGCGCGCCGGCGAGCACGAAGCTGATCGTCGCGAACACGAGGATGTTGACCGGCAGGCCCCAGAAGTTGCCGACCCGCACCGTCTTCGCGCTCGGCGACGAGCGCGCGAAATCGCAGAAGTTGAGTACCAGCGTGCCGTAGATCGCGAGCCACAGCGAGCCGCCCGCGAAGATCTCCGTCCACATCTTCAGGCCGGTCAGCGGCTTGCCGATCGACATCGCGAGATGGCCGCCCGTGCGGCTGAACATCCACGCGGCGAGCGACAGCGTCGTGACGAGGATCACCGGGCCGGCGAGCCCCTCGTACTTGCGGACCATTTCCATCCCGTACGTGAGGATGCCGATCTGCACGAGCCAGATCGCGACGAACGTGATCCAGCCGAGCGTCGACAGCCCGAAGATCGCGTCCTGGTCGAACGCGGCGAGGCCCGGCCAGATCGCGGTGAGCAGCACGCGCAGCACGACGGACGCGAGATAGGTCTGGATGCCG
>NZ_ASSI01000295.1:0-2482 GCF_000466765.1 Burkholderia sp. AU4i
TTTTGCATTTGGGCGGCGGAAATGCACGAGTGATCGGGATCGGTGGCATGGCTGCTGCTCGAGCTGGGGCCGGGGTGCCGATTCTCCAGGATCGCCTTTGCGAGACTGACGCAGATCAGACCGATCGGGTTGGCCTTGCACCGCTCGCTGGCGCCGACCAAGACCCGCCATCCAAACATCCATCCACTTGCTGTTCACGAAGACGACGATCGGATCGAGTCGCGACTCCACCGCATTTCTGACCACGTCTCGTCACGGCCAGGAGTGGCATGGCCAGTTGCACGAATACCCGTTATTGTGCGCAGTTTCTCTGCGTATTGAGCACTTCTCCGCCCAAAACCATCGTTGCCGTATCCGAGGCGCACGCCTGGCGGTTCCCGTCACGCCATGAGCCATCAGTGTGACCTGGGCAGCGAGTGGCGAAAATCCGCCCTTCGGGTCCTTATATGCCGAAAGCTCCAGGCGACTACTGCCAACCGAGCGCACGAAGTCAGGTTTTGTCCAGGACAGCATCTTGTAGCGATCTAGGCTTGTTTGTTTCTCAACTCTCGCATCTCCTCTCAAATCGATCCGTGCAAAAAAGATGGGGCGCTTTCGGCGTGCCACATGGAAGTCGTTGATTTATAGCGCGAACCGGACGTACGCGAGTTCCTCAACCAGATGCCATCAAAAATTCGTGTCGTTTCTTTTGATGGGCGCCGGCCGGCCGTCTTGAAACACGCAGACTTCTTCGATGAGCGAATAGCCGGTGCCGCGAAGGCGGCCCCGACTTTCGCCTATCGACGCGAAGGGCGTTCCTCCGCATCGACGCCAGTAGATCGCGTCCTGCCTGGGGTATCCAGATCGCAGAGTGCGGAGCCATTGCCTGGCGCGAATCGGCGCGTCGTATTCAGGCCTTGATCCCCGGTCCGCGCGCGCAATGTTGGGCAGCTCGCAGCGGTCGTAGAAGAGCGGAAGTTGCAGGCCTGCTTTCTCGCGTCTTCGGATGGATGCTGTGCGGAAAACGCGCAGGCGTCGAATCTTGCGCAGGTATCGGCGTTCAGCTGCTCGAGGCGGGCGTCGTACGGGCATGGGGGATGTCTTGTATATGCGGCGGAATCGCCTCGATAGGTCGGCCAGACGCTGATGTTGGTCGGCTTGCGCGGGGGCGAAGTGCAGTCGCCCACGCGCTAAAGAACGTGCGCCGGGATTACCGCGGCAAACCTGCGCGGCAGTTCCCGGCACGGCCGTATGTCGTCGCTGTCGATGGGGGCTGGGCTGCAGGATTCGTCTGTCGACGCGTCGTCACCGGCGCCGGCGGGACCGAATCCTGACTTCACAAGGGTGCCTCGGCCGACCGGACGTGTACCGAACCGAGGCCCCCGGCAATGCGCGTGGGCTTCAGCCTGTCATACGCGACGGCGCGGCTGCTGCCGGGCGTCCCGGGGCGTGGCTATCAACCAGCGCCTCCTGACGGGTTCTGGCGATCGTGCTCGGGCGACACCGGCGTCTGTCGGCCGAGCGGCGTGTGCGGTCAAAACCATGAAGGACGGAAAAAGATCGCGCAGACGCATGAGGATCCGAACCAGGGCGGGCAGGTGGCTCGGGATAGTACGGTTCCCCTATCTCTGAAGCCGGCAAAGCCCAGCGCCGCCATCGCGATTTCTCGTTGGCAGCGTCGCTCTAACTCATGATGCGATTGCTGGAAAGCGTTCGAAAGTCGTGTCACGTCAATCGCTGGCGGGTCGGGCCAGACAACCCTAGAAACCAGCAATGGACTCCCGGCAGGCATCTAAAAACAGATCATGGCAGCCGCCCGGCACGAAATTTGCGGAATTTTTGCATCTACCCGCTTGGCAGAGTGCTCAAGAGATCGTATGATGGCGGTCTTTCGTTTTCAGCGCAGATGCAGATCGACGCTAAAAGCGGAGTCTGACGAAGATGTGACACTGATCGGTAGCACCCATGCTTGCCTTAGCCGGGCAAGGGCGGGAGATCGGTGGTCAGGCCGGTATCAGGAAGGGGATGAAAATAATCTTCCGGATGTGCTTGACAGGGGTGCGATGTACCCCCATAATCGTCAGTTCTCTACGGAGGGGTGCCCGAGTGGCTAAAGGGGGCAGACTGTAAATCTGTTGGCTTACGCCTACGTTGGTTCGAATCCAACCTCCTCCACCAAGATATCAGCGCAGTGAGCGGTAAGGAATCGTTTGTGGCCCGTGCGGGTGTAGCTCAATGGTAGAGCAGAAGCCTTCCAAGCTTACGACGAGGGTTCGATTCCCTTCACCCGCTCCAGACCGCGAAGTTGAAGCGTA
This sequence comes from Burkholderia sp. AU4i, assembly GCF_000466765.1. Lineage (NCBI taxonomy): Bacteria > Pseudomonadati > Pseudomonadota > Betaproteobacteria > Burkholderiales > Burkholderiaceae > Burkholderia > Burkholderia sp. AU4i. The sequence goes on from NZ_ASSI01000295.1 coordinate 2,295, forward strand.
AAGCGCCCATGTGGCTCAGTGGTAGAGCACTCCCTTGGTAAGGGAGAGGTCGGCAGTTCGATCCTGCCCATGGGCACCAGCAGTAAAAAGTCAGTGTCTTGTTGTTTGCGCGCGGCGCAACCTGTGAAATTCCTTTTGGGAGTTGAAAATGGCCAAGGAAAAGTTTGAGCGGACCAAGCCGCACGTGA
>NZ_ASSI01000296.1:0-859 GCF_000466765.1 Burkholderia sp. AU4i
CAATCGCCCGCCGGTGATCAGCGTCACCGCGTACAGGCCCGCATACGATGAAATGACGAGTTGCTCGGCCGACGACGAGGCGCCCAGTTCCGCGCGGATCGACGGCAGCGCGACGTTGACGATGAAGAAATCCAGCGGCGGCAGGAACGCGCCGACGAGCAGGACCGCAAACATCGCCCAGCGGCGCGGGTCGGGTGATACGGGGTCATTCCGTGACATGGATGGCTCTCCATACGGAACCAATCGGTTCCAAATTGGGTAAAAAAATATCAGTCGAGGATGCGCATCGTGCGGTCGACCAGCGCGAGCATGTCCTGCTCGGACACGCCGGTTTTGCCCAGCACGCGCATGCCCTCGATCTGGCAGACGAGCAAACGCGCCAGCACCTGTTCGTCCTGCTCGGCGATCTCGCCGCTCGCCTGGCCACGGACGATCGCACCGGCATAGAGCTGTTGCAGTCGCCGGAACATGCGCCCGGTGCGCTCCGCGACATCCGCGTCGCGCGCGGCCAGTTCCGTGGTCATCGCGACCGCGAGACATCCGCGCCGGCCCGCCTCGCCGACGGACAGGCGCGCATAGCGCAGCAGCGAATCGCGAATCGCATCCTTGACGGCGCCGGGTTGCGACAGAATGTCCGCGGTCGCCTTGAGCCCGTCGGCCATGTACAGGTCGAGCGCCGCCAGCAGCAGCGCCTTCTTGTCGCCGAACGCCTTGTACAGGCTACCGCGCGACAGGCCGGTGCCGGCCATCAGGTCGGGCAGGGACGCGCCTTCGTATCCGCGGTCCCAGAAAACGTCCATCGCGTCGCGCGCGGCATCGCCAAGTTCGAATTCGCGTGGGCGGCCCACGCCAGCCGGAT
>NZ_ASSI01000297.1:0-557 GCF_000466765.1 Burkholderia sp. AU4i
GACGGCGATCCAGGCGAACGACTTGGTGGGCCGCAAGACGCTGCGTGACGGCGGTGCGGTGGCGAAGGCGCTGATCGCCGAAATCGGCGAGACTGTCGCGGCGCTGGGCAAGCTGGACGGTGCGGCGGCCGCATCGATGAAGGTGCAACTGGAGAAGGGCGCGAAGGCGCTGTCGTCGGTGGTGGATTACGTGCTGGCGAACGCGAAGCAGGACCCGAATGCGGTGTTCGCGGGCAGCGTGCCGTACCTGAAGCTGGCGGGCGTGGTGCTGTGCGGATGGCAGATGGCGCGCGCGCTGGTGGCCGCGCAGGCGAACCGCGCGAGCGACCCGGCGTTCTTCGGCGCGAAGATCGCGATCGCGCAGCTCTATGCGGAGCAGGTGCTGGTGCAGGCAGGCGCGCTCGAGGCGTCGATCGTCGGCACGAAGGGCAACGAGGGCGTGCTCGCGTTGACGGAAGACCAGTTCTGACCGGCTGACGGTCGGGACGCAGGAGGAGACAGGATTTTGACCACACAGGACTTGCTCGCGCAGTACGGCCCGCGCGAATCGATGGAAT
>NZ_ASSI01000298.1:0-659 GCF_000466765.1 Burkholderia sp. AU4i
CGTCGAGCGTGCCGCGCGCGGCCGAACGGCGCGTCATCAGGTTGAAGTCGCGCGTCGCGCCGTCGTGCAGCGTCGCGTCGATCGCCGCCTCGCCCGCGAAATCCGCGCGGGCCAGCGGTGCGTCGAGCACGTGGCGTGCGCCGCCTTCCTCGGCGAGCGTCATGCCTGCGCCGGACAGCAGCACGAGCGTGCGGTCGACGCCGTCGAAACGCGAGAACGGGCCGTCCGTGCCGACGTCCGCGACGCTCACGCGCCACGCGAAAGCGTCGAGCGCGGCGCCCGGCGGCGCCCCGAAGGAAGTCCCCTTGGGGGAAAACGCCGCGATTTCGCGCGTCACGCCGCCGCCGTTCTTCCATGGCGACGCGACGAGATCCGCTGCGCGCATCATCGTCGCGTTCACCGGCGCCTGATCGAGCGCCGTCATGCTCAGCGGCCGAGCATCGGCAGCTTCAGGCCGGCTTCGCGGGCCGTCTGCTGCGCGAGTTCGTAGCCGGCATCCGCATGGCGCATCACGCCCGTCGCCGGGTCGTTCAGCAGCACGCGGCCGAGACGCTCGTGCGCTTCGGCGGTACCGTCGGCGACGATCACGACGCCCGAGTGCTGCGAGAAGCCCATGCCGACGCCGCCGCCATGGTGCAGCGACACCCACGATGCGCCGC
>NZ_ASSI01000299.1:0-4242 GCF_000466765.1 Burkholderia sp. AU4i
CCCCGGCGGCCCCGGCGACCGCGCTGACCGTGCAGGCGCTCGCGTACCGGCGCGTCGCGCCGTCACGCGACGGCGCGGCCGTGCCGCTCGACGACACGGCCCGCGTGATCGGCGCGCTCGCGTGCGCCGAACGCGAGCGGCTGTGCGGCGCGGTCGGCGCGGACGACTACGTGGTCAGCTCGACGATCCTGTCGATGCTGCTGATGAACGATTCGCCGCAGCATCGCGTGTTCGCGCAGGCGCTCGCCGGCGCGAACGACTACACGCCCGACTGGATGACCTGCTCGTACGAATGCGCGGGCTGGGGCTACGTGCTGCGCCGCGCGCTCGCCACCGCGGCCGAAACCGGGCCGCGCACGCTGCTGCTGCAGATCGTCGACGTCGACGTGCACGGCTATACGTACTGGCACGGCAACCCCGCGTGGGGGCGTTCGGGCTTCGGCGTGTGCACGCTGCTCATCGACGTCGGCCGCGAAGCGTCGCCGGCCGCACCGTCGGTGCTCGCGGACGCCGCGCCGCCGGCCAGCGCGGTCGTGCGGCTCGGCCGCGACATCCGCACCTTCTGCGCGGCCCGCCCCGGCGTGCACGCGGCGCTGCCGTTCTTTCCGGCGACGTCGCGCCGCGCGCTGCTCGCGTCGGTCGGCAAGACGCCGCTGCTGCCCGACGGCCACGGGCTGTTCGGCCATGCGTTCGGCAGCGATCCGTGGCTGTCGGTGCTGCTCGCGCATCGCGACGGCGACACGCCGCACCGCGCGGCCGTCTGCTCGCTCGCGCTGAACGGCTATTACGCGGTCGCCGACGTCGCATTCGCGCCGGACGCGACGTTCTCTCTCGACAGCGAGGCTTGACATGGTGCGGCCCGTTCACTTCACCTACCGGATCGAGCGCGATGCGCGGCAGCCGGTCGCGGTCGCCGCGAGCGCGTACCGGATGCCGCTCGACACGCCGGCCGACTATGCGCGCGCCGCGCTCGCGGAAGCGGCCGGCGAACCGTACGACGCCGGCGATGCCGGCGACGCATCCGGCAGCGAGCGCCGCGTGCTCCTCGACCACGTCCAGTATTTCGCATTCCTTGCGGAAGTGTCCGCGCGCATCCGCGACGCGGTGCATCCCGACGCACGCGTGTTCATCGAAGTCTGCGCGCCGTACTTCGGCGCGCTGCCGGCCGAACTGCTCGCGCCGCACGTGCTGCTCGGCGTGCACCTGTACGACGAAGCGCTGCGCGACGCCGCGCGCGGCGCGCCCGTCGTGTGGATCGGCGACCGGATCCTGCGCGATGCCGAGTTCTCCGGCGACAACCGCGTGTGCTGCGCGATCTGGCCCGCGCGGCTCGCCGATGCGTTCGACGCGCAGCTGCGCGGCCCGTGGCCGTCGTATGCGATCCGCCTCGTGCCGCATCCGCCGACACCGCGCGCCGCCGCCGCGACGCTTACCGATTCCGCCCATCATTCCGGCGCCGCCGCGCGGCCGGGGAGACCCTAAATGACTGACACGCTCACCGTTATGCAGGACACGGCCGACATCCGCTGGTCGATGCCCGTCGACGCCCTGATGTCGAACGACTACGCGCTGCGCGAAGAGGCGCTGAACCGGCTCTACGAAAAGGCGAAGGCCGCGCAGTGGGACGTCGCGACCGACGTCGACTGGAGCCACGACCTCGACCCGGCGAATCCGCTCGGCATGCCCGACCCGACGCTGCTGATCTACGGCACCGAGCTGTGGAGCAAGCTGTCCGACGCCGACAAGCGCGAGGTGCGCCATCACGCGCAGGGCTGGCTGCTGTCGCAGATCCTGCACGGCGAGCAGGCCGCGCTGATCTGCGCATCGAAGCTCGCGTCGGCCGAGGATGGGCTGAGCGCGCGCCTGTGCGCCGCCGCGCAGATGATGGACGAAGCGCGCCACGTCGAGGCATACGCGAAGCTCGTCAACGAGAAGCTCGACGTCAGCTACCCGATGAGCCGCTCGCTGAAGGGCCTGCTGCACGACACGATCACGAGCAGCGCGCTCGACATGACGAACCTCGGGATGCAGGTGCTCGTCGAGGGCATCGCGCTGTCGATCTTCCAGAGTGTCGTCGCGTACAGCACCGATCCGTTCATCAAGGATCTGTTCCTGCGGATCCAGCGCGACGAGGCGCGTCACTTCGCGGTCGGCCGGATCACGCTGTGCCGCGTGTATGCGGAGATGAGTTCAACCGAGCTGCGCGAGCGCGAGGAATTCGTCTGCGAAGGCGCGGCCGTGCTGTACGAGCACCTGTGCGCGGACGACATCTGGGAGCCGATGGGCCTGTCGAAGCGCGAATGCAGCGCGATGGTGCGCGAGTCGCCGGTCTCCAGCTCGATCCGCCGCTCGATCTTCCGGCGCCTGGTGCCGACGATCCGCGAGATGGGCCTGCTCACGCCGACCGTGCAGGCGACCTTCGAAAAACTCGATGTTCTCGACTACGCGGCGATGCCGCTCAACTGAACCATGACGAACTCCTCCCAGGCGTCACGCGATTTCTGGATCGGCATCGACGCGGTGGCCTACGAGCTGCCGGGCCTGCCCGTCGACATCGAGGCATGGGCCGCCGAGCGCGACTACCCGGCGCAACGGGCCGCGGCGATCGCGCAGTCGGGCAGCCGCTACTTCCACATGGCGCTCGACACGAGCGAGACCGATCTCGCGATCGCGGCGGCGGGCCGCCTGCTCGACACCGCGCGCGTGCATCCGTCCGACATCGGCGCGATCGTCCACGTGCACACGCAGCAGTTCAGCGTGCCGCCCGCGCCGCGCAGCCTGCCGCACGAGCTCGCCGCGCAGCTCGGCATCGAGCCGCTGTGGCTCGGCTCGGTCGCGCAGCTGAACTGCGTGTCGGTCGCGGCCGGCATCGAGACCGTTCGCGCGCTGATGCGTCGTTATCCGCAACTCGACGCGGCGCTCGTCGTGTCGTCCGACCGCGTGTACGGCGAGGATTACCGGATGCGGCAGATGACGGGCGTGCAGTGCGACGGCGCGGCCGCGATGCTGATCGCGCGCAACAGCGCGAAGAACCGGCTCGGCGGCATCGCGATCGAGACGCACGCGAAATGGCATCGTGGCTCGGACACCGTCGCCGCGAACGAGGCCGACCTGATCATGATGGAGTGGCCGTACACGCGCAAGGCGATCGACGCGGCGGTCGCGCTCGAGCCGCACGCGCTCGACGCATACGAGCTCGTGCTGCCGCACAACGCCGACCTGCCGGGCTGGAACGCGCTGTGCCGCGCGATGCGCGTGCCGGCCGAGCGGCTGTATGCCGAGAACATCCATGCACGCGGCCATGCGTGCTGCTCGGATTTCCCGATCAACCTGGCCGACGTCGGGCTCGACGCGGTCGCGCGCGGGCAGCGCGTGCTCGGCGTGATGCAGTCGAACTGCGGCGCGTATGCGGCCGCCACGCTCCATCCGGTGGGCCGCCATGACGCCTGAACGCCCGCTTCCCCCCGCCGGCGACCACGCGTGGATCGCCGACCTGCGCACGCCGTGCTACGTGTACGAGCCGGAAGTCGCGATTGCGCGCTACCGGTCGTTGAAGGCGCGGCTCGGCACGCGGCTGATCGTGTCGCTGAAGGCGAACCCGAACCAGGACATGCTCGCGCGCTGTGCCCATGCATACGAGGACGGCGTCGAACTCGCGAGCCGCGGCGAACTCGACGCGGTGATCGGCCGGATCAGGACGCCGCGCTACCTGAACAACCCGTCGATGGACGAGATGTTCATGCGTGCCGGGCTCGCGTCGCGCTGCCATTTCGTGCTCGACAACCCGGACGCGGTCGCGCGCTTCGTGCCGCTGGCGCGCGAAGCCGCGGCCGGCGGCGGCACGCCGGGCCCGGTACTGCTGCGCGTGAACGCCGGTGCGCTGGCCGGCGACGACGCGCGGGCGCTGTGGCACGACCACTTCGGGATGACGCCGAACGAGGCGCACGACGCGGTGCGCACGCTCGCCGCCGCCGGCCTGCCCGTCGCCGGGCTGCACGTGTTCTCCGGCCCGCATTCGTTCATCCGCCAGGACGCGACGCAGCCCGACACGCTCGTGCTGCCCGAGCGGCTCGCGGCGCTCGCCCGCGATCTCGCGCCGGCCAACGGCGCACCGCTCGGCTCGCTGAGCCTCGGCGGCGGCTTCGCCGACGATCACCCGGGCGATGCCGCGTTCGAGCGCTATGCGACCGCGCTCGCCCCGCTGGCCGGCCGCTACTCGCTCGCGCACGAATCCGGCCGCGC
>NZ_ASSI01000300.1:0-1320 GCF_000466765.1 Burkholderia sp. AU4i
TGAACCGCACCGGATTTTGTGGAGGCTCCAACTCCTGAGAGAATGGAGCCATGAACAAGAAGGCAACCAAGTTTTCCCCGGAAGTCCGCGAGCGCGCGGTACGCCTGGTGCGCGAGCAGCGTAGCGAACATCCGTCGATGTGGGCAGCGGTCGAATCGATTGCACCGATGATCGGCTGCACGCCGCAGACGCTGCACGAATGGATCAAGCGCGACCAGATCGACCAGGGCGAGCGCGATGGCGTGACCACAGACGAGCGCAAGCGCCTCAAAGCACTGGAGCGCGAGGTCAAGGAGCTGCGCCGTGCCAACGAGATTCTCAAGGTCGCGAGCGCGTTTTTCGCCCAGGCGGAGCTCGACCGCCGTTTCAAGTCCTGAAGGCCTTTGTCGATCAGCATCGCGACACCTTCGGGGTCGAGCCGATCTGCAAGGTCTTGCGGATTGCCCCGTCGGGCTACCGACGCCATGCGGCACAGCTTCGCGATCCGTCCAGACGCTGCGCTCGCGCGAAACGCGATGAGATTCTGCAACCCGAGATCAAGCGCGTCTGGCAGGCCAACATGCAGGTCTATGGGGTGCCGAAGATCTGGAAGCAGATGAACCGGGAAGGCATTGTGGTCGCGCGCTGCACGGTCGCTCGGCTGATGAAGCTGCAAGGTCTGCGTGGCGCAGTGCGCGGCAAGCGTGTTCGCACGACGATTGCCGATGCGAGTGCCCCGCGCCCGCTGGACCGGGTCAACCGGCAATTCAGGGCCGACCGGCCGAATCAGCTTTGGGTGTCGGACTTCACGTATGTCTCGACGTGGCAGGGCTGGCTTTACGTTGCGTTCGTGATCGACGTGTTTGCTCGCCGTATCGTAGGCTGGCGCGTCAGCTCGTCGATGACCACGGACTTCGTTCTGGACGCACTTGAGCAGTCACTGTACGCGCGGCAACCGGGCGACGACGGGACTTTGATACATCACTCCGATAGAGGAGCCCAATACGTCAGCATTCGCTACAGCGAGCGTCTGGCCGAAGCGGGCATCGAACCCTCCGTTGGCAGCCGTGGCGACAGCTACGATAACGCGCTGGCTGAAACGATCAATGGCCTGTACAAGACGGAACTGATTCATCGGCGCGCCCCATGGAAAACGAGGGAATCCCTCGAGCTGGCGACACTGGAATGGGTGGCCTGGTACAACCATCATCGATTGATGGAACCGCTGGGCTATATCCCTCCTGCCGAGGCTGAGGCAAACTACTACGGGCAGCTCAGAACTACCACTGATGTGCCCGCATAACTTAAACCAACCAGCCTCCACGATTCCCGGTGCGGTTC
>NZ_ASSI01000301.1:0-1103 GCF_000466765.1 Burkholderia sp. AU4i
GCAGGCCGTTCGCGAGCGCGATCAGCGGCACGCTCGACAGCAGGATGCCGACCGCCTTCTGCCACCACGGGAACGCGGCGACATCCACGTGCAGGTTCGAGATCACCGAATCGGTGAGGCCGAATACGAGGCCGGGCCCCGACGCCGCGTTCAGCGACGGGAACGCCCAGCACGCGGCGTTGAGCACCAGCATGCCGACGATGAACCACAGCGTGACGGTGGCCATCTGCTGGCTGATACGGGCGATACGATCGGAATGCATGACGTGTCCTCGACGACGAATGAACGAGCGTCGATTGTACGTCAAAAATTATCGTAAAACGATAATTTATTGCCGTTGCACCATGATTTCTTATTGTTCGACAGGTTCGACTCACCCCCGACAGGCGTGAGTCGCACGCGCCGTCACGAGCGCCGGGCGCGCGCCTATCGGTAGTCGTGCGCGCTGATCGCGTGCCAGCGCTTCGTCATGTAGCGCAGAAACGCGGGTCGGGCTTTCAGGTCCGCATTCGGCACGGGCGCCGCGCCGCCGTCCATGAACTTGCCGTTGACCGTGACGGTTTCCTCGCCGCGCAGCACGTACTTCGTGCCCTGGTCGATCAGGAAGTATTTGACCTGGTCGGCGCTGACGTCGCCGCGGCAGCCGATCCTGTACGCGAACAGAAACTGCTTGCGGCCGTTGCCGAGCAGGTCGCGCATCTCGATCGACGCGGGCACGACGTCGAGAATCACGTCGACCGGGCATGCCTTCACGTAGTCGCGCACGGTCCAGTCGGGCCGGCCGTCGAGCGTCGCGGCGACCTTGAGCTCGAGGTCGTCGCCGGACGCGGTGCGTGCGAGCGTCACCGCATGTGCACCGGCCGCATCGGTCCACGTGTATTCGGTGGCGGCCTGCGCCAGGTTGCACAGCGCAGTGGCGGCCAGAAACAGGCAAGGCGAAAGGAAGCGTCTCTTCATCGGCGAGGTGGAAGCGGGATCGAACGCGCCATTATCGACACAGCCGCGTGCCTCTGCCAGCCGCCCGCCGCCTGCCCGTTCAGCGCTCGCGCGCCCCGAGCCCGAGCGCCTTCATGCGCCGGTACAACGTCCGCTCGCTCATCCCG
>NZ_ASSI01000302.1:0-14345 GCF_000466765.1 Burkholderia sp. AU4i
GACCAGATGCGGCCGGTTGCGCAGCAACATCGCGACGAGGCTGCGCATCGAGAACGGCATGATGTCCTGGCGGCGCGGTGACGTCGAACCGTCGCGAGCGCACCGGCGCGATCATCGGCGGCGCCCTCGGCGGCGGCGCGGGCACCGCGGCAGGCAACGCGATGGGCGGCCGCACGGGCGGCCTGCTGGGTGCGGCGGTCGGCGGCGGCGCCGGCGCGGCGCTCGGCGGCAACATGTCGCGCAGCTCGTACGAGCGCGATCATGGCGATCGTGGCTATCGCCACCGCAAGCATCGTCACCACCGCGACTGGGACTGATCGCCGCCCGCGCGGCACGGTGCGCGAACCGCGCACCGGCGCGTAGACGGCGTCGGTTTCCGACGCGAGATTCGGCCCGGCAGCCTGCCGGGCCGCCATCGCCGGTTAGACCGGCGAACGTTTTTCGGCTTCACCAGCCGCGGCCGGATGCCCGATCGACGGGCCGGCCAGTTTCCCCTCCTCGCAGCATTTCCCCGTTTTCCGGCTACACCGCCTCTCGCGACGGAATGCGTTCGCGCAGCGTCGACATCCTTGGCGTTCCGTTCGACCCCCGTTCGATCCGCGTTCTGTCCCGTTGCCTCGTTCCGGTCCGACGACGGCCCATGATCGGTGCGGAGCGGTTCGCAGCCTTGCACGCTTCGGCGCACGCCAATCTGCGTAACCGGATGTATCGCGACCCGCGTGCGCGACGGGCGTGACTGCAGTTGCATACCCGCGCCTCCAGCGCCGCCGACGTGCGTTTGCACGGCCCGCCCGTCAGGATTTCCCGGATAGTCAGACCGTCGCGCCACGCTCCGTCACCGCGGATCGCGGGTGCCGGCAGGTAGTGGGAAATCGAATGGAATCCATCGCAACATTTAATTGGTCGATTGCGAACGACTTCGCTATCGTCGGCGATGCTCGCGTACGGCGTCGAACCGTGCCGCCGGCCGCGCGTCGCCGCATGAACGCGAGCGCCACGGCCCGGCCGCCGGCCACAAGCATGGGCCGCTGCGTCCGATGAACCGGACGAACCCGTCGCGAAGCCTGGCCGACCGAACGAAGGCGCATGCGCCTTCAAGCCACCCCGGCAACGATGTCCCGCCGCCGCATGCGTGCCCCACGCGCATGCGTGCCGCCCGATGCCGTTGGCGCCCGGGGCCGGACCAACCCATTGCCTGGATGCACTATGTCTAAGACAACGTATTACGCGCCGCACGGCGGCCACCCGCCGCAGACCGATCTGCTGACCGATCGCGCGATGTTCACCGAGGCGTACGCGGTGATCCCGAAGGGTGTGATGCGCGACATCGTCACGAGCTGGCTGCCGTTCTGGACGAACACGCGCCTGTGGGTGATCGCCCGCCCGCTGTCGGGTTTCGCGGAAACCTTCTCGCAGTACATCGTCGAAGTGAACCCGGGCGGCGGCAGCGACAAGCCGGAGCAGGACAAGAACGCCGAAGCCGTGCTGTTCGTCGTCGAAGGCGAAGCCGAGCTGACGCTGCAGGGCACGAAGCACGTGCTGACGCCGGGCGGCTATGCGTTCATTCCGCCGGGCGCCGACTGGACGCTGCACAACGTCAGCGATGCCGCGGTGCGTTTCCACTGGGTGCGCAAGCATTACCAGGCCGTCGACGGCATTCCGCTGCCGGAAGCATTCGTGACCAACGAGCAGGACGTCGAGCCGATCCCGATGCCGGGTACCAACGGCGCATGGGTGACGACGCGCTTCGTCGACATGAGCGACATGCGCCACGACATGCACGTGAACATCGTGACGTTCGAACCGGGCGGCGTGATTCCGTTCGCTGAAACGCACGTGATGGAGCACGGGCTGTACGTGCTCGAAGGCAAGGCCGTCTATCGCCTGAACCAGGACTGGGTCGAGGTCGAAGCGGGCGATTTCATGTGGCTGCGCGCGTTCTGCCCGCAGGCATGCTATTCGGGTGGCCCTGGCCGCTTCCGCTACCTGCTGTACAAAGACGTGAACCGTCACATGAACCTGACGCTGAATCCGGCGCGCTGAAGCGCCGCGCAAGTCGGACACGAAAGGCCGCCGGTGCAAGCCGGCGGTTTTTTTCGCGCGCTTCGTGGGGCGGAACGTCGGCGGACAAGCTGTACGACAACCCGAACTCGCACCGTGCTAAGGCGTCGCGCGCGGTCTTCGAAGAGACATGAGGCCGCAAGCGCCAGGAGGCCTGAAATTGCGCCCGTTGGGGATACGGTAACCACTCGTATGCGGGTACGCGTCGCCCAACGCTGTCAGGACACCAACGGCCAGCGCATTGCCGCATACGCCGCTGGCGGAACGTCGGCGAACGGCTGCAATGGATCGGGAACCGGTCGCGACACATCGAGTCCGGCACGAGCAGCACGGTATGCGGATTCGTCGGTCCGCCGTAATGGCAGTGTCACAACCGCATACGCTCAATGCGAGGAGGGCGGCACCGCGAAACCGGATACCCATGCCGACCGCGAAGTGGCTCATGAGACCGTGATGGCGAGTTCCTCCGCATACGCATTCAACTGGTCACCTACCCGCACCTTCAGTACATCGATGAACCGTTTGATTTTCGCGTCGACGAACTGACGGGACGAATACATCGCATACACGTTGCGCTGAGCGGTGTGGAATTGAGGCAGGACACGAACGAGCGATCCTTTTCGCAACTCGTCGATTGCCGAGAAGGCGGCGATCAGCCCGATTCCGGCGCCTTCCTGCAGCACAGTGGACATGGCATCCATGTCGTTGACACCGAAGTACGATCCCGTCGGACGATACACCGCGTCACCGGCGCTGCCTTGCAGATGCCACTCGTCGGGTGCGTAATCGACCGTGCTGAGGAGCACGCACGTGTGATCGGCGAGATCTTCCACGCATTCGGGAGCCGGATGTCGTGCCAGATAATCGGGCGATGCCGCCAGAACGCAGTGGCTTGCACCGATCTTCTGGCTCACATACGCCGAGTCCGGCAGGGTGCGCGCAATCACGATCGCCACGTCGAGCTGCTCTTCCAGCAGATTCGGCATTCGCTGCGACAGCATGAGATCGACCGATACTTCCGGGTATGCGCTTCGATAGGCCAGCACGGCTTGCGAAACCAGTCGACGGCCCAATCCGGGAACCGCGTGCACGCGTAATACACCGCGCGGCTCCAGGAGCGCATCGCGGGCTTCCGCTTCTGCCCGCTCGATGTCCGACAGGATCGCAACGCTGCGCTCGTAAAAACGTCGCCCCGCATCGGTGACCACGAGCCGTCGCGTCGAGCGCTGCAGCAACCGCGTATTGAGATTGTCCTCGAGTACCGAGACCGCTCGGGAAATGTTGCCGACCGTCGTATCGAGGTGGTTTGCGACAGCCGTGAAACTGCCCATCTCGACCACTTTCGCAAACACCGACATGGTGTGAACCTTGTCCATTACGCACCCTGGTTTTGAATTTTTCGTCGAATCGCCGCGTTTCGGCCCGCGCGAGCCAGTGATCATAGAGCGCGCGCCTGTTCCATGCAGTCAGCGCGCAAGAGCGTGTCGTTTTTGCGCATCCTTTCAATATGCCTTCATGCCGGCAGGGGATTTTCTCTCCCGAGACAAGATTCATTCTTTCCGGCCCCTCTAAGTTGCCGCCGGCTTCACCCCTAGACTGGGTCCCGAAGTCAGGCAGTCAGAACACGGGCGTTTGAAACCCGAGCTCGGCCCGACACGGCGTGGCGCGGTTCCCCTATCCGGCTCGCGGCGAACACATATTGAATCGTATTCCTAACCATAGAAGGCAATACCATGGACATCAGTTACGACGCACTTCACCTTTTCATCAACGGCGAATGGATCGACGCGAGCGAACGCGAAACGGCGCCGGTGATCAATCCCGCCACGCAAATCGAGATCGGGCGCGTGCCGCTGGCGACGGCAGCCGACCTGGATCGCGCCCTGCAGGTCGCCGCCCAGGCGTTCGACGTCTGGCGCAACACCGTGCCGGCCGAACGCGCGCGCATTCTCAAGCGCGGGGCGGAGCTGATGCGCGAGCGCGCCGAGCACATCGCGACCGTCATGACGCTCGAGGAAGGCAAACCGCTGGCGGAAAGCCGCGACGAAGTCCTGCGGGCCGCCGACTATTTCGAATGGTTCGCCGAAGAGGCGCGTCGTATCGACGGCCGCGTGGTGCCGTCCAACCGCCCGGGTGTGCAACAGCTCGTGAAGAAACAGGCGATCGGGCCTGTCGCCGCCTTCACGCCGTGGAATTTTCCGGCGATTACCCCGGCGCGCAAGCTGTCCGCCGCACTCGCCGCCGGGTGCAGCGTCATCATCAAACCCGGCGAGGAAAGCCCCGCAACGGCGCTTGCGCTGGCACGCGCACTGGATGACGCCGGTTTGCCGAAGGGCGTGCTTCAAGTCGTGTTCGGCGTGCCCGACGAGGTGTCGAAGCACCTGATCGCTTCCCCGGTCATCCGGAAGGTGACGTTCACGGGCTCGGTGCCGATCGGCCGTCTGCTGTCGGCGCGCGCAGCCGAAGGCGTCAAGCCCATCACGCTGGAGCTGGGCGGCCACGGGCCCGTCCTCGTATTCAACGATGCGGATGTCGAGAAGGCCGCGGTCGAAGGCGCGGCGAACCGCTTTCGCGGGACGGGCCAGATCTGCATCTCGTCGACGCGCTTCCTGATCCAGCGCGAAGTCTACGACGCGTTCGTCGGGCACTTCGTGCGTGCCGCCAACGCGCTCAAGGTCGGGAACGGCATGGATGCAGGCACGCAGGTCGGGCCGCTGGCCAATCCGCGCCAGCTCGCCAAGATGGAGGAACTCATCGCCGATGCGGTTGAGCGTGGCGCAACGGTTCTCGCCGGCGGAAAGCGCATCGAGGGCGAAGGGTACTTCTTCGAGCCCACGGTGCTGGCCGACGTACCGAAGGACGCGCGCGTGATGCACGAAGAGCCGTTTGGCCCGATCGCGGTGCTGATGCGCTTCGATGCGCTCGCCGACGGGCTCGCCGAAGCGAACCGGTTGCCGTACGGGCTCTCCGCCTACGCGTTCACGAGCAGTGCGCGCACGGCCATCGATGTGGCAGACGGTCTCGAAGCCGGCATGATCGGCATCAACCAGTACCGCATCGTCTCGACCGAACTCCCGTTTGGCGGCATGAAGGAAAGCGGCCATGGTTCGGAAGGCGGCGCCGAGGGCATCGAGTATTACCTGACACGCAAATTCATCAGCCAGGTTTAAAAGGAGCACCGACATGTCTCATGCAGATTTCAGCAGCCCGCGGGAAGCCGCACGCGCCTTTACGCCGACGCTCTCGGCGTTCGTCGACGACACACTCTATCCGCGCATCTGGAACGACCCGGCGCTGTCGCCGCGCGACCGCAGCCTCGTGACCGTCGCCGCGCTGATCGCGGGCGGCCATCTCGACGAGTTGCCGGCGCACCTGCGTCGTGCCGTGACGAACGGTGTCACGCGGGAAGAGCTGTCGGCGGCCATCACTCACCTCGCGTTCTATGCGGGGTTTCCCGCGGCGATCTCGGCATCCGCCGCGGCGCAGGCAACGCTTGGCGCGCAACCTCGGTCCGACGATGTTGCCGGCCATTCATCCACGACGCAGGAAGGTGTGAAATGAAAGCCATCACGTTCAGCGAATTCGGCGAGGCCGAGGTTCTCCAGCTCGCCGAGGTCCAGGCACCCGAAGTTCGTCCCGACGACCTGCTGGTGCGCGTCCATGCCGCAGGCGTGAATCGCGCGGATCTTACGCATCGGCGAGGAGGATACGGCCGGCCCAACTTCGGCGACTCGACGATCATGGGGCTCGAAATCGCCGGCGAGGTGATCGAGACCGGATCTTCCGTTCAGGGTTACAAGGTCGGCGATCGTGTCATGGGCGTAGTGGGCGGCGGGGCCTATGCAGAACTGGCGCGCATCGACTGGAGAATGGCGATGCCCATTCCCGCAACGATCGACTACGTGCACGCGGCGGCGATACCGGAAGTCTTCGTCACTGCGCACGAAGCGTTGTTGCATCTTGGCCGGTTGCAGCATGGCGATTCGGTGCTGGTTCACGCGGCGGCGGGCGGAGTGGGTTCCGCGGCAGTCCAGCTGGCCTACGCAACCGGCGCGACGATATTCGCGACCGCCGAAGCTTCGAAGCTGGAACGGATCGTTCAACTGGGTGTGGACCATGCGATCGACTACAAGACGCAGGACTTCGCGGAAGTCATCGCCGACAAGACAGACAAGCGCGGTGTCGACGTGGTTATCGACTTCGTCGGTGCACCGTATTTCGCGCGGAACATCGCATCGCTCGCAAACGGAGGGCGGCTGGTGCAGGTCGGCATTCTGGGTGGGGGCGGTGACGTGAGCGTGGGCCTCGAACAGATCCTGTACCGTCATCTGCAAATCATCGGCACGGTGATGAAGTCGCGCGACCAGCGCGAGAAACACGCGATGGTCCGGCGGTTTCGTGAACATTGGCTGGACCGCTTTGCGGGAGGGGCGGGCCTGGAACCGGTCGTCGACAGCGTGTTTCCTCTCGCCGATGCCGCGGCTGCCCATCGACGGATGGAGTCGGCCGTGAACGTCGGAAAGATCATCCTGACGATGGGCGAAAACGCCTGACGTGGCGTTTGCTCATGTCGGATGCCGGTGCATGAAGCTGTTGGGCAGGTGAGCGGAGCGAAGCGACCACCCGGCCGGCTTGCGTGATCGACATTCGTCGCAACTCTTGCAACGACCCTTCGTCGCCGCCAAGCGGTCGTTCGCAGGACGTGCGATGAAGTGGAACGCCGCGGGCTAGTCGCGGCACATGCAAAGCTCGAACTCGTGTCCGTCGGGGCTGCTCAATACAATGCTTTTCATGGACTCGATCTTCAATCCGTCCATCACGATGGAGGCTCCGTTTTCTGTTGCCCGCTTCACGAATTCGTGAAGCGCCTTTTCTTCGAACTCGAAGACAGGGACGGAGCCGCTACCTTTTATCTCGTCTCCGAAATCGTTTAACAAAAGGCCCAGTCTGTTTGTGCCGATCATGAATTCGGTCCACTTGCCGGACCGCTTGAGCGGTGCGTATCCAAGTAGCCGCTCCCAGAAAGAAGCGGACGTCTCCATATCGCTCACCTTCAAATACACGGTCCGAAGTTTCATGACGTGTCCCGGAAATGGATGCGAATCGAATGTATCAGACGCCAAAATAATTGGTTCACGGCAGCGTCGGCCTGGCTCATGCAGTGATTGAAGCTCGAGCACGATGCGCCGGGCGTGACCGTCCATCAGCGGGCGTGCGTTACCGGCCCCGTTTTCATGGCCGGTGCGTATCGCTACAGATCGAGCGCGATTGCCGCGAGTCGCGCAACCTGCAACCGCGTGTCGGGCGGCAGGTCATCCTCCATCAGCCACACGGCCGACAGGCCCGCCCACGCGAGAATCCACTGCAGGAGCCGACGGCGATCGAGTCGCGCGGCATCGGACACGCACACGACGCGTTGCGTGAAGCGCGCCGGATCGGCCGCGATCTCGTGCGCGGGATTGCAGAACAGGTTCGCGTAGTCGAACGCACGATCGCCGCGCAACCCTTTCGGGTCGATCGCGAGCCAGCCGCGATCGCCGAAATGAAGAATGTTGCCGTGATGGATGTCGCCGTGCAGGACGACTTCGTCGACGGGCGGCCCGGCCAGCAGCTCGCGCGCGATCGTTGCCGAGCGATGCAGCACGTCGTTGCCGACGTCATCCGACAGCAGCGAACGGAACCAGTCGCGCAACGGCACGACCGAAACCGGCTCCGGCGCGCGATGCGCGTGCAGCCGGGCGACGACGCCGCATGCGATGCGCATCGTGTCGTCGTCGTGACCCGATGCGGACAATTGGGCCAGCGACGGCGCGGGCTGCGCGCGCTCGAGCAGGATCGCGTCGCTGTCGTGCCGCCAAACCTGCGCCGCGCCGTGCCCGTTCCACCACGTCATCAGCGCGTTGCCGCGCCGCTCTTCGTCGCAGGTGGCGACCTTCAGCATCGCCGGCCGCGCCTGCCAGAGAACGGGCAACAGGCCGCCGCTCGCGGTCAGGATCGGGCCGCCGTCGGGTACGAGGCCCCACAGGGCGAGGTATCGATCGAACATCCCACGATGCTACAGGCGAAACGGATCGCGCGCAGCGCGGTTCTCCCGGCCGTGTTTGACGTGCCCGCATGTTCGACGTGAGCGGCCCGACGCACTTTCCTAAATAAAATTTGGCCTGCCAAACTTTGGCTAAAGAATGTTCCGGTTTCGCGCGATCCCTTCGACAATGCGCGCCTTTCGTGACGGTCGGTGCATATCGCGCGCCGGCCGTCGCAGCATCGAAGAAGGAGCCCGACATGACCGACCACACCGCATCCCCTCCGCCGCCGCCCGTGCCGCCGCCGCGCCGCCGTCGCGCATGGCGCACGCTCGCGGGCGCGCTGCTCGGCCTGACGCTCGCGTGCGCGGGCATCGGCGCATGGACGGTCAATCGCATCTGGACGCAGCTGCCGTCCGTCGAGCACCTCGCCGTCTATCGTCCCGCGCTGCCGCTGCGGATCTTCTCGCGCGACGGCGACCTGCTCGCCGAATACGGCGTCGAGCGGCGCGAGTTCGTGCCGCTCGAACGCATCCCGCCGCTGATGCGCCACGCGCTGCTAGCGGCCGAGGACGCGAAGTTCTATCAGCACGGCGCGGTGGATGTCGGCGGCCTCGCGCGCGCGACGTTCGCGAACGTCGTGACGGGGCAGCCGAGGCAGGGCGGCAGCACGATCACGATGCAGGTCGCGCGCAACTTCTACCTGACGCGCGACAAGGTGCTGAGCCGCAAGCTCGCCGAGATCCTGATGGCGGTCAAGCTCGAACGCGAATACAGCAAGGACAAGCTGCTCGAGCTGTACATGAACGAGATCTACCTGGGTGAGCGCGCATACGGTTTCGCGGCGGCGGCGAACGTGTATTTCGGCAAGCCGCTCGACGCGCTGAACGCGGGCGAGGCGGCCGTGCTCGCGGGGCTGCCGAAGGCGCCGTCCGCGTTCAACCCGGTCGTCAATCCGGCGCGCGCGACTGCGCGGCGCAACTACGTGCTCGGGCGGATGCATGCACTCGGCCAGCTCGACGACGCGACTTATCGCGCGGCCGTCGACGCGCCGATCGCGCTGGCGACCACGCCGCCGCCCGGGATCGTCGCCGCGCCGTACGTCGCCGAACGCGCGCGCCGGATGATGGTCGAGCGTTTTCACGACGACGCCTATACGCTCGGCCTCGACGTGACGACGACGATCTCGATGCGCGACCAGCGCGCAGCCGAAGCCGCGCTGCAGCGTCAGCTGAGCCGGCAGCCGGGCGCGAAGCGCGATGCGCGCAACGGGCTCGAAGGCGCGCTCGTGTCGCTCGATGCGGCCACCGGCGACATGCTCGCGCTCGTCGGCGGCGCGGATTTCAATCGCAACGTGTTCGACCATGCGCTGCAGGCGTATCGCCAGCCGGGTTCGAGCTTCAAGCCGTTCGTCTATTCAGCCGCGCTGGAAAAGGGCTACTTCCCGGGTGTACTCGTCGACGATACGCAGCGCACGCTCACCCATGAGGAAACCGGCGCGCGGCCGTGGCGTCCGCGCAATTTCGGCAACCGCTACGAGGGTTTCATCCCGGTGCGGCGCGGGCTCGTGCGCTCGAAGAACCTGGTCGCGGTCAGCCTGATGCAGGCCACCGACGCGCGCTACGTGCAGCAGCACGCGGTGCATTTCGGTTTCGACGCGCAGCGCAATCCGGCGTCGCTGCCGCTCGCGCTCGGCGCGGGCGCGGTGACGCCGCTCGAACTCGCAAGCGCGTACAGCGTGTTCGCGAACGGCGGGACGCGAATGGAGCCGCGCCTGATCCTGTCGGTGAAGCAGCGCCACGGCGGCGCGATGTACGAGGCCACGACGCCGGAAGGTGCGCGCGTCGTGTCGGCGCGTAACGCGTTCTTGATGGACAGCATGCTGCGCGACGTCGTGAAGGCCGGCACCGCGCGCGGCGCGCTCGCGCTGCGCCGCGACGACGCGGCCGGCAAGACGGGCACGTCGAACGGGTCGAAGGATGTGTGGTTCGCCGGCTACTCGTCGGGTATCGTCGCGGTCGCGTGGCTCGGCTACGACACGCCGCGCCCGATGGGGCGCGCGACCGGCGCGACGCTGGCGCTGCCGGTCTGGCTCGACTACATGAAGACGGCCGTCGACGGACGCACGCCGATCGATGCGACGCCGCCGCAGGACGTCGCGCTCGTCGACGGCGATTTCGTCTACGCCGAATACACACGCGGCACGTGCACGGCCGACGTGCCGCCGTACATCCGCAGCCGCTTCGCGTGCGGCGGCGCAGCGGCACAGGACGCCTCCGATGCGCCGGCCGGCAGCGGCAAACCCGACGCGCCGATGCCCGCGGCCGTCGACGCGGCCGAGCGCGAACGCGTGCTCGACCTGTTCCGTACCGACGACTGACGCGCACCATGCATACGCTTTATCTGATTGCGATCGTCGCGGAAGCGATGTCGGGTGCGCTGATGGGCATGCGGCGCGGGATGGACCGCTTCGGGCTCGCGCTCGTCGGCGCGGTGACGGCGCTCGGCGGCGGCACCGTGCGCGACGTGTTGCTCGGCCACTATCCGCTCGGCTGGATCGCGCATCCCGAGTACCTGGTGATCACGCTCGCCGCGGCAACCGTCGCATCGTGGGCCGCCCGGCATGTCGGGCGTATGAAGACGCTGTTCGTCACCGTCGACGCGATCGGCCTCGCCGCGTTCACGATCATCGGCTGCGACATCGGCGCGTCGACCGGCGCCGCGCCGATCATCGTCGTGCTGGCCGGCGCGATCACCGGCGTGTGCGGCGGGATGCTGCGCGACCTGCTGTGCAACGAGATGCCGCTGATCCTGCGCGAGGAACTGTACGCGAGCGTCGCGTTCGTGACGGGCGCGTTGTATGTCGGGATGCAGCATCTCGACGTCGATGCGGGCGCGGCGACCGTGGTCGCGCTGGCGGCCGGTTTTTCGATGCGGATGCTGGCCGTGCGGCTCGGGTGGAAGATGCGGACCTTCGGCGCGGCCGACGTCGGGCATTGACGCGCGGCGGCGAGGCGGCGCGGCGGCGTTCAGTCCGGCTGCATCACCTGGAAGACATTGCCTTCCGGATCGATGCCGTCGAGCAGCCGGTACGGGAATCCGTCGAAGCGCTTGACGTCGCGCACGGTGACGCCGTCGCGCGCGAGACGGTCGCGATGCGCTTCGATGTCGGCGTCGATCCGGAAGACGAGCTTCACGTTGTTCGTCGCCGGGTTCGCATTCGACGGCGCGGCCGCGTGGCGGAACGTCGGGCCCGCCAGATGCAGGGCGAGTTCGATCGCACCCGCGTCGAGCACCGCCCATTCACCGTCGATTTCCTCGATGACAGGGAGATCGAAATGGCGTTGATAGAACGCCTTCAGCAGCGTGACGTCCTGGACGTACAGGATGATGCGGGTCATCGGAAGCGGCATGGAGTTTCCTCGAAGGGGATGCGCGAAGCGCGAATGAGGTCGCTTGAAAGTCGAACGTGCTGATCAACGGCCAGGAAGCGGCCGCCCGGCACGCGTCTTCGGCGTCACGCCGGGACCATGACCGGCGGCGCACCGTCGCCGGTTTCCACCATCTTCACGGAAAACCCGTAGCACTGCGCGATATGCGCGGGCGTCATCACGTCGCGCGGCGTGCCGTGCGCGACGATCGTGCCGTCGGCGAGCATCGCGATCGTATCCGCGTGCCGCGCGGCGAGGTTCGGATCGTGGACGATCGCGAGCACGCCGAGCCGCCATTCGCGCGCGACCGAGCGCACGGTGTCGAGCAGCCGGTGCTGGTGCGCGAGGTCGAGCGCGGCGGTCGGTTCGTCGAGCAGCAGGTAGCGCGGGCCGCTCTCCGTTGCTTCGTCGTCCGGCCATAACTGCGCGAGCACGCGCGCGAACTGCACGCGCGCGAGTTCGCCGCCCGACAGCGTCGTGACGTCGCGGCCGACGAGCGCGTCGGCGCCCGCGCGTTCGAGCGCGCGCCACGCGATGTCGCGATCGTGATGCGACGTCGCGCCGCTGCGCCGCGCATGCGGATAGCGGCCGAGCAGCACGATTTCGTCGACGCTGAACGGGAAGGCCGGTTGCGCGGCCTGCGGCAGCACCGCGCGCAGGCACGCGAGGCGCGGCGCATCGATGCGCGCGAGCGGTTCGCCGTTCAGCGTGACTTCGCCGGTCACGCGCACGCCGTTCGGCGCGACGCTGCCGGTCAGCTCGCCGGCGAAGGTCTTCAGCAGCGTGCTCTTGCCGCTGCCGGACGGCCCGATCAGCGCCGTCACGCTGCCCGGTTCGATCGACAGCGACAGGTCGCGGAGGATCGCGTTGTGGCGGCGCGCGACGTCGAGATGGTGAGCGGTCAGCATGGTCGTCGTGAAGAAAGGGTTACCCGCCGAGCGCGCCGCGGCTTTTCCACAGCAGCGCGAGAAAGAACGGCGCGCCGAGCAGCGCGGTCAGCACGCCGAGCGGAATTTCGGCAGGCGCCGCGACCGTGCGCGCGGCGAGATCGGCGGCGAGCGTCAGCAACGCGCCGAGCAGGGCGGCGCCGGGCAGCACGACGCGCTGGTCGGGGCCGCACGCGAGGCGCACGCAATGCGGCGCGACGAGCCCGATGAAGCCGATGATGCCGGCGCACGAGACCAACGCGCCGACCGCGAGCGCGACCGCAACGAGCACGCGCCGCTTCAGCCGCTGCACGGGCACGCCGAGGTGCAGCGCCTCGGTTTCGCCGAGCTGCAACGCGTTCAGCGCGTCGCGTTCGCGTGCGAGCAGCACGCAGCCGATCGCGACGCACGGCGCGACGGCCGCGAGCGCGGACCATTGCGCGCCGCCGAGGCTGCCGAGGCTCCAGAAGGTCAGCGAGCGCAGCTGCGCATCGTCGGCGACGAACGTGAGCAGCCCGATCGCCGCGCCGGCCAGCGCATTGATCGCGATGCCGGCGAGCAGCAGCAGCGGCAACGCGAGCCGGCCGCGCGCCGCGGCGAGCCGGTAGACGAGCGCGGCGACCGCGAGCGCGCCCGCGAACGCGGCGACGGGCAACGCGGCGGCACTTGCGTGTGCGGCGAACAGCGCGGGGCCGAGCACGATCATCGTGGTCGCGCCGAGTGCCGCGCCGCTCGACACGCCGACGAGCCCCGGATCGGCGAGCGGGTTGCGGAACAGTGCCTGCATCGCGGCGCCGGCGGCGCCGAAGCCGCCGCCGACCAGCAGTGCGAGCGCGACGCGCGGCGCGCGGATGTCGAGCAGCACCGCGCGCGCCTGCTGCGCGGCGGCGTCGCCGGTCAGCGCGGCCCAGGCTTCCGTGAGCGGAATGCGGTATGCGCCGACGCACAGCGCGACGACGGACATCACGCACACGAGAGCGGCGAGTGCGGTGAGCGCGAACGGCGCAAAGCGGCGCGACGTGCCCATGCGCGCGGCGCCGGAGTGCGACGCGGGCGACGGTGCGGGGAAGGGCGAAGCATGAGCGGGCATCGGGGCGATCCGGGATCAGGCGAGTGCATCCGACAGCCGTCGGTGCAGGGTCGTGACGGCGAGCGGCAGGCGTGGGCCGAAGCCGAGCAGGAACAGGGCATCCAGCGACACGATGCGTTGCGCGCGGCCGGCCGGCGTCGCGCCGAAGCCGGGCGTGGCGAGCAGCGCCGCGCGCCCGCCGACGGCCGCGAGCCCTTCGTCGGAAATCAGCACCACGTCGGGCGCGGCGGCGGCGAGCGCCTCGGTCGTCAGCGGCTTGTAGTGATCGAAACCCTGCATCGCGTTGCGTGCGCCCGCGTAGCGGATCATCGCGTCGGCGGCCGTGCGCTGGCCGGCGACGAGCGCCTGGTTGCCGGTATGGTTCAGCACGAACAGCACGCGCGGCGGCTGCGCGCCGCCGGGCGCGCGGGCAGCGACCGCGTCACGCGCGGCCTGCCAGTCGCGGTCGAAACGTTGCAGCAGCGCGGTGCCCGCGTCGCGCACGTCGAGCGCCTGCGCGACGCCCGTGATCTTCGCGCGGACCGATTCGACGTCGTGGCGTTCGTCGAACGTCGTCACCGCGACGCCGGCGCCTTTCACCTGCGCGATCGCGGTGGGCGGCCCGGCTTCCGCCGACGCGAGCACGAGATCGGGCCGCAGCGACAGCAGCCCCTCGGCCGACAGCGCGCGCTGGTAGCCGACTTTCGGCAAACGCTTCGCGGCATCGGGATACGTGCAGGTCGTGTCGGCGCCGACGAGCCGGTAGCGCGGCGTCTCGGCGCCGCCGAGCGCGAACGCGGTTTCCGCGAGTGCGCCGCCGATCACGACCACGCGC
>NZ_ASSI01000303.1:0-5052 GCF_000466765.1 Burkholderia sp. AU4i
CCTTCGGCGTGCGCGGCGTCGCGCACGCGCTGCAGGTCCTCGGCGAGCGCGGCGGCGGCCGCTGCCGCGTCGTCGGGCGGCGGCGGGGGCGGCGGCGGGTCGAACGACGCCATCTCCCACCGCTGGTAGGCGGTGAGGGTGCCCGCGCGATCGCTCGCCGAATCAGACATACGCGTCTTCCGCCTTGCCGCCGATCGCGATCGCGCCGCTCTCGGCCAGGTTGCGCACGATCTGCAGGATGCGGCGCTGCTGCGTCTCGACTTCGGACACGCGTACCGGGCCGCGCGCGTCGAGATCCTCGGCGAGCAGCTCGGCCGCGCGCTGCGACATGTTCGCGAGGAACTTCTGGCGCAGCGCGGGCGGCGCGCCCTTCAGCGCGATGATCAGCGTTTCCGACTCGACTTCCTTGAGCACCATCTGGATCGCGCGGTCTTCGAGGTCGAGCAGGTTCTCGAACACGAACATCTGGTCGACGATCTTCTGCGCGAGATCCGCGTCGTACTGGCGCACGCTTTCGAGCACGCCTTCCTCATGCACGCTCGTCATGAAGTTCAGGATCTCGGCCGCGGTGCGGATGCCGCCCATCGGGCTGCGCTTCAGGTTGTCGCTGCCGGACAGCAGGCCCGTCAGCACGTCGTCGAGTTCGCGCAGCGCGGCCGGCTGGATGCCGTCGAGCGTCGCGATCCGCAGCATCACGTCGTTACGCAGGCGTTCGGTGAAGCACGACGCGATCTCGGATGCCTGGTCGCGGTCGAGGTGCACGAGGATCGTCGCGATGATCTGCGGATGCTCGTTCTTGATCAGTTCGGCCACCGCGCCCGAGTCCATCCACTTCAGGCCCTCGATGCCGCTCGTGTCGCTGCCCTGCAGGATGCGGTCGATCAGCACGCCGGCCTTGTCCTCGCCGAGCGCCTTGGTCAGCACCGAGCGGATGTAGTCGCTCGAATCGAGCGACAGCGCGGTGTGCTGCTCCGCTTCCTTCGCGAATTCCTGCAGCACGTCCTCGACCTGCTCGCGCGTGACGTTCTTCAGCGCGGCCATCGCGGCGCCGATCTTCTGGACCTCGCGCGGCGCGAGGAACTTGAATACCTGCGCGGCCTCTTCCTCGCCGATCGACATCAGCAGCAGCGCGCTCTTGGTCAAGCCTTCAGCGTTCATCGGACACCCAGTTCTTCACGACGGTGGCGACGATCTTCGGATCCTGGCGGGCGATCGAGCGCGCGTAGTCGAGGTTGCGTTCGTAACGGTTCTTTTCGCTTTCGAAACCGAGCAGCAGCGCGTCGGGTTCTTCGGCCTTCTCCGGCGCCGGCAGGCCGTCGAGCGCGACCGGATCTTCCGGCGCGGCGAGCGCCGCCGCGACCGGCTCGGGCGGCGGGAACGCGCGGCGCATCGCCGGGCGCACGAACATGAAGTAGAGCGCCGCCGCGGCCGCCGCGATGCCGAGCCACTTCGCGGCTTCCTTCGCCATCGCGATCATGTCGGGCTGGCGCCACCACGGCAGGTCGGCGTACGGGTCGCTCGCGGTCGAGAACGCGCTGTTCACGACGTTCACCGAGTCGCCGCGCTTCGCGTCGTAGCCCATCGCATCCTTCACGAGCTGTTCGACCTGCGCGAGCTTCGCCGGCGGCAGCGGCTGCATCGTCACATGGCCCTTCGCATCGGCGACCGGCTGGTAGTTGACGACGACCGCGACCGACAGCCGCTTCACGCTGCCCATCGGCTGCTCGAGGTGACGGATCGTCTTGTCGAGCTCGTAGTTGGTCGTCTGGTCCTTGCGATCGCTCACGGGCGTCGTCTGCGGCGAGTTCTGGCCATTGCCGGCGACGATCGGCGCGGACGCCGGCTGCGGCGGCGTGTTCGACAACGCGCCCGGCACGCCCGACGCGCCGCCCTGCGCGAGCTCGGTCGCGCTGCTGGTCTGCTGGCTGCGGATCGCGGATTGCTGCGGATTGCCGTTCGGGCCGTAGCTTTCCGACGTCTGCTCGACCTTCGAGAAATCGAGGTCCGCGCTGACCTGCGAGCGTGCGTTGCCCGTGCCGAAGATCGGCGCGAGGATCGCGTCGATGCGCTTCTGCGTGTTGTGCTCGACCTGCTGCACGTACTTGAGCTGGCTCGCGTCGAGGCCGGATGCCGAGGCGGTCTGGGTCAGCAGGTTGCCGTCCTGGTCGACGATCGTCACGTTCTTCGCGGGCATGTCGGGCACGCCGGACGACACCATCCGCGTGATCGCCTGCACCTGGCCCTCGTCGAGCACGCGGCCCGGGTAGAGGTCGACGAACACCGACGCGCTCGGCGCTTCCTTGTCGCGCACGAACACCGACGGCTTCGGGATCGCGAGATGCACGCGCGCGCCGCGCACGGCGTTGATCGATTCGATGGTGCGCTGCAGCTCGCCTTCGAGCGCGCGCTGGTAGTTGATCTGCTCGGCGAACTGGCTGATGCCGAACTTCTGGTTGTCCATCAGCTCGAAGCCGACCGAGCCGCCCTTCGGCAGCCCCATCGCGGCGAGCTTCAGGCGCGTTTCATGTACCTGGTTCGACGGCACGAGGATCGCGCCGCCGGCATCGGCGAACTTGTAGGGAACGTTTGCCTGCTGGAGCGCGGCGATGATCGCGCCGCCGTCGCGATCCGACAGGTTGCTGTACAGCACGCGATAGTCGGGCGCGCGGCTCCACAGCACGAGCGCGGTGATCACGGCGACCGCGAACGCGACGGCGATCAGGAACGGCAGCTTCGGGTTGCCCTTCATCCGCGAGATGCCGGGAATGCGTTCCGCGAAGCCGCCAAGCCCGAAGTCCGCGCCTGCGCCACCCGCGCCCGGCAACGCGGCGGCCGCGGCGGCGCCGGGCGCCGGGCTGGCGAGGCCCGCGCGGGCGTCTGGGTTGATCAGCGAGTTGGCCTGCGAATCCATGCGTCGAGTTTCTCCGGAGCGGGACGACTGAGCTCGCTCGGACGAGCGGGCGGACAATGACACGATGCGATTATCGTGACCCGGGCCCGGTTCCGATCGACTGAAAAGAGCGGGGTTTCCCCCGTACTTTCTCGGCTTTGACGCGCGGCGCGCTGCTATCCTTTTTCGCGATCCGGCATGGTGCGCGTGGTGCGGCGCCGGCGGAAACGCCCGGTGCGCCGGGTCTCTTCTCTCAGTTTTGGGGACAGCATGACTGCGAACGTCAGCGGAATCGGTTCGGTGTTGCAACAGATGCAGTCGATGGCCGCGCAGGCGTCCGGCGGCGTCGCGAGCCCGACGGCAGCGCTGGCCGGTTCGGGTGCGGCGACGGCCGGCACGTTCGCGAGCGCGATGAAGGCGTCGCTCGACAAGATCAGCGGCGACCAGCAGCACGCGCTCGGCGAGGCGCAGGCGTTCGAGGTCGGTGCGCCGAACGTCTCGCTGAACGACGTGATGGTCGACATGCAGAAAGCCAATATCGGCTTCCAGTTCGGGCTCCAGGTCCGCAACAAGCTGGTGAGCGCTTACAACGACATCATGCAGATGTCGGTGTGATGCGGCGGGCATCCGGGGACGGGTACCCGGCGACGGGCACCCGGGGGCGGCCATCCGGCGAAAGTTGTTCAGGGAAGGCCTCCGGGCCGGCGCCTTCGGCGCCCCGGCGGCAGGCCACGCTTGCCTAAAGCTTTTCAAATCCCTTCCGATAACTCCGGTGAAGGCCGCGTCGTGCGATGCACGGCGGCGGTTCCCGTATAGCCAACGCATAACAAGGAGAAGCGCATGTTTTCCCCAGGACACGCTGGAGCCAGTGCATACGCGCGTGTCGGCGTCGAGACCGGGGTGATGGGCGCCTCCCCGCACCGTTTGATCGCGATGCTGTACCAGGGTGCGCGGCAGGCGGTTGCGCTGGCGCGCATGCATTTGCAGCAGGGCAATGTGTCCGCGCGCGGCGATGCGATCGGCAAGGCGATCCGGATCGTCGAGAGCGGGCTGAAGGCATCGCTGAACCGCGACGCGGGCGGCGAGATCGCGGAACGGCTGGACGCGCTGTATGCGTATATCGGCCGGCGTTTGCTGGAAGCGAACGCGCAGGCGAGCGACGCGATGCTGGTCGAGGTCGACGGGCTGCTCGCGACGCTCGAGGAAGCATGGACGGGGATCGCCCCGGAAGTCGCGCGGATGGCCGCGCAACAGGCAGTGGAAGCATCGAGATGAATCGCAAGGCCGAATACTTCGCACGTTACGAGGCGCTTGCCGCCGTGTCGGGCCGGATGCTGGGCGCCGCCCGCAGCGCCGACTGGAGCGCGTTGCCGGGGTTGCAGGCCGAATTCATGGCGCTCGTCGACGGGCTGAAGGAAGCCGATCCGGGCGTCGTGCTCGACGAATCGGATCTCGGCCGCAAGCTCGACCTGATCCGCCGCATCCTGGCCGACGACGCCGCGATCCGCGACCTCGCGAGCCCGGACGTCGCGCGGCTGTCCGCGCTGTTCGAGGCGCGGCGCTCGACCAAGGTATTGACCGATCTCTACCGCGCGCGCGGGTAGGGCCCGTTTCCAGGGAAGCCGGGAGGCGGGGAGACGGGCGCGGGGCGCACGAACCCGTTGCGGGAGGCGCGCAGTTCCCGCGGGCGGCACCGGCGTGCCGTTCCCGGATTCGCAACGATGTGGCTGAGGTGAGCAGGCTCCGATCATGACCGGTATCGACTCCGTTGCGGCCGCGCTGCTGGCGAGCCGCCTCGACAGCCTGCTGACCGGCACCGTATCGGCGCCCGCCGGCGGCGGCGCGACCTCGCAGGTCGGCACGCCGGGCACCGGCACGGCGTCCACGCCTTCGGCCGGCAGCCCGCCGGCCGCGCCGCCGGCCTCGACCCAGACCGCACTGTCCGATGTCGGGCGCGTGCTCGACGCAATCTCGCGGGCCGGTGGCGACTCGACGCCGGCCATTGCCGGGCGCGTGCCGCTGCTGGCCGATCCCACCGTGCTGCTCACCGATACGGCCTTGCCGGCCCGCGTGCCGGCCGCCTCCGATCCGGCTGCGTCTTCGACGCCGGCCGCCGCCGCGGCATCTTCCGCTGCGGCGGCGCGCGAAGAGATCGGAAGAGC
>NZ_ASSI01000304.1:0-777 GCF_000466765.1 Burkholderia sp. AU4i
AAGGTCGAGGATGCAACCAAGCCAGGCCGATGATCTGGTTGATGAGCAGGCCCAGCAATCCCGATGCGCTAGCAACGAGCATCGTCTTGCGGGTAGGCTCGCCGCCGCGAAGCCAGCCGATGCCGATCAGGAGTGGAACCGCCCAGATGAGCTGTTCGGCAAAGAAGGTGGCCAACGTCAGAGCCAAAGCACTGGGATGCTCCGGTGCGTTGAGCCAGAGAAAAAATGTATGGTTGAGTGATTCCATGAGGTCTCCGGGCCGGATCGCCTCCGAGGGAAACGATCCGGCCATACTGTCGGGAGTCAGTCCCGCTTGTCGTGGTCATCATCGTGATCCGCCTTGTCCTCGGCAGACGAGATGACCGTGCCCTTGTCGGCATCGACCCGGACATCGAAGACCTTGGCCCCGCTGACGACTTCCACGTCGTAGACCCAGCCTTGCTTCGAGTTCTCGTACTCGGCGCGTGACGCCTTGCCATTGGCGTGCTGCTCGGCGACGGTGACCGCCTGAGTGAGGGGAATCTTGGCCTTGCTGATTGCCAGTGCGTCGTTTTCCATACCGCCATTGGCGGCGTAGGCGACCGCGCCGGTTGCAGCGATGGCGACGGCCAGAAGGGAAAGTTTGGTATAGCGGTACATGATGCTTCTCCAGAAGAGTGCAGGGATTTGCACAGTGGAGAAGGTACGCAGGCAGACTTAGCTCGCACTGAGCCGGGAAGTTTTCGCTCTCGCCGATGTAGTGTTATCGACTCCTGACAATTGGTGCAGTCGTCTTCT
>NZ_ASSI01000305.1:0-1812 GCF_000466765.1 Burkholderia sp. AU4i
ATCGCTGATATCGCTGATATCGCTGATATCGCCGCCATCGCCGCCATCGCCGCCATCGCCGCCGTCGCTGCACGCGGGTGTTTCATGCAGCGTCTTGCGCGGCCGACGGAACCGTCCGCAGGAACGCGCGCACTGCCGGCGCCTTTTCGAAGCGCCGGTGCGCGAGCGCGAGTTCCGACGTGATCGGCTTGCCGGCGATCGGCCGGTACACGACACCCGGCAGCGACACGCAGCCGGCGAGCGCATCGGGAATCACCGCAACCCAGCCGTTCACGGACACGCATGCGAGTACCGCGAGCAAGCCGCCCGGGCGGGCGGCGACCAGCGGCGCGAAGCGGCCGCGGCGCGCGACTTCGAGCGTGCCTCGCTCCTGTTCGGGCACAGCGAAGCGCGCGTCGGCGAGGTCGGCCGCGCGAATGGCGGCCATCGACGCGTAGCGCGACCCGGCCGGCACGGCCGCGACGAACACGTCGCGCTGCAGCGTGACGATCCGCAGGCCGCCGGGCAGCGGCAGCGGCGGGCGGACGTACGCGAGGTCGAGGCGGCCCGTGTCGAGCTGGTTCGCGACGTCGTCCATCGGCACTTCGCGCAGGTTCAGCTCGATGCGCGGGTGCGCGTCGCGAAACGCGCCGACCGTGCGCTGCAGCGTGCCTGAATAGACGGCCGACGACACGTAGCCGATCTCGATCCTGCCGAGCTCGCCGCGCTCGGCCAGCGCCGCGAGTTCGCGGCCGCGCTGCAGGTGTTCGACCGCGGCGCGCGCTTCGGCGAGATAGGCCTCGCCGGCCGCGCTCAGCGTGACCGCGCGGCGCGACCGGTGAAAGAGGCGCACGCCGAGCACGCGTTCGGCCTCCTGGATCTGCCGCGTGAGCGCGGGCGGCGCCATGTCGAGCGCCTCGGCCGCGCGGGCGAAGTGCAGGTGCTGCGCGACGCTCAGGAACGCGCGCACGTGACGGAATTCGAGCCGATCCATGATTGCAGTTTTCGTCAATAAAAAAGCGTCTGAGTATCAATGACGGGCAATACCGGGCAAGCCTAGCATATGGTTCGTTCAACCTGATCCGGAGTGTCCGATGTCCCAGTCTTCACCGGCGTCGCGCGCGGGCGCGGCTGCCGCCCCGCGCACGGGTGGCCGCATGCCCGCCGCCGCGACGCTCGCCGTCGCGTCCGCGACCTGCTCGCTGATCGTGCTCGACACGAACGTCGTCGCCGTGTCGCTGCCGAGCATCGCGCGCAGTTTCCACGCGAGCTTTGCCGATATCGAATGGGTCGTGAGTGCGTACATGACTGCGTTCGCCGCCTGCCTGCTGCCGGCCGGCGGGCTCGCCGACCGCTTCGGGCGCAAGCGGATGCTCGGCGCGGGGCTCGCGCTGTTCTTTCTCGCGTCGCTCGGCTGCGGCGTCGCGCCGTCGGCGGGCTGGCTGATCGCCGCGCGTGCGGTGAAGGGCGGCGGCGCCGCGCTGTTGCTGACGGCCGCGCTCGCCGTGATCGCGAACCGTTTTCCGGACGGGCGCGAGCGGGCACGTGCGTGGGCGATCTGGGGCATGTGCATGGGGATCGCGACGGCCGTCGCGCCGCTCGTCGGCGGCGCGATCACGCAATGGATCGGGTGGCGCTGGGTGTTCCTGCTGAACCTGCCCGTCTGCATGCTGCTCGCGGCCGGCGCGCGCGTCGCGATCGACGAGTCGCGCGATCCGCACGCGAAGCGCGTGGATGCGGCCGGCAGCCTGTTGTTCGGCGCGGCGCTCGCGTGCGCGATCGCGGCCCTGATCGGCGCACCGTCGCACGGCTGGCTGTCGGCCGCGACGCTCG